>NZ_JBFBJJ010000003.1:86136-297037 GCF_040686055.1 Microbacterium sp. NPDC086615 | reverse complement strand
AAGCAATTCACCCGCTGGAGCGTCAGACAACTCCCCGACGGAATCCTCGAATGGACCAGCCCCACCGGCCGCACCTACCGCGACGAACCCCTCCCGTATTCACCCGCGGTGAGGTTCCTCCCCGACGACCCAACCCCACCCGACCATGACCACGCCCCGTTCTGACCGGCTTCCCAAGGCGGTCGTCGGCGTGCGTCCGTTTCCGCGCCGCGCCCCGCGCGCCTCTGCGCCTTCGCGCGCGCCCCGCGCCCATGCGCCCCTCCGCCCTTCCGCACGTCCATCCACCTCTCCGCCCTGAACCACATCGCGCTTCGCGCCGATCCGCGCGCACGGGCGTCGCCCGACCCGCCCGGCCCGACTGCCCGCCCGTCTCCCCCTCCCCTGAACCACGTCGCGCATCCGTGCCGATCCGCGCGCAGCGGGGTCGCCCAAACCGCACGCCCGCACCGTCCCGCCCGCCTACGCCACGCCTCTGGCATCCGCCCGTCAGCACCCTCCCACTCGCACCGAGCGCCGCGAGCTCTGTGCTAGCGTCGCCGGCAGTGACACGGGGTGCCCACCAGGGCTGAGAACACACCCGTCGAACCTGATCTAGTTCGTACTAGCGAAGGGATGTCGCGAATGGTCGTTCGCACGTCGTCGTCTCCGTCTACCCCCGCGGATGCCCCCGCTCCCGCCGAAGCGCTCACGGAGGCTCCCGCGCACGCGCTCGCGCGCCTCCGCGAGACATCACCGCTCACGCAGTGCATCACCAACGCGGTGGTGACGAACTTCACCGCCAACGCACTCCTCGCCCTCGGCGCCGCCCCCGCGATGTGCGACATCCCCGGCGAAGCGGGCATGTTCGCCGGGATCGCCGGCGGCGTGCTCGTGAACCTCGGCACCCCCACCGCCGAGCAGCGCGACGCCGCTCGCGAAGCCGTCGCCACCGGCACCCCCTGGGTGCTCGACCCCGTTGCGGTGGGGGCCCTTCCCGTCCGCACGGTGCTCGCGCACGAGCTGCTCGACGCGCGCCCCGCAATCATCCGCGGCAACGCCTCCGAGATCCTCGCTCTGGCGGGTGCCGGCGCGGGCGGGCGCGGAGTCGACGCGACCGACGACGCCGACGACGCGCTCGACGCCGCTCGCGCCCTCGCCGCCCGCACCGGCGGCACGGTCGCCGTGTCGGGCGACACGGACCTGATCGTGGATGCCACCCGCACGGCGCGCGTCCCCGGCGGCAGCGTCCTGCTGACCAAGGTCACCGGCGGAGGCTGCGCGCTCGGCGCCGCGATGGCCGCCTTCGCTGCGGTCGCGGAGCCGTTCGACGCTGCGGTCGCGGCGAGCGCCGTCTGGGCCGTGGCGTCGGAGCGGGCGGCATCCGGAGCCCGAGGACCGGGATCGTTCGCCGTCACCTTCCTCGACGAGCTGGCCGCCATCGAGCCCGCAGATCTCCGCGACCGGGTGGAGCTCGCGCGATGACCGACCTCTCCCTGCACCTCGTGACCGACCACCGCGTGGCGTTCTCGCGGCTGCGCGACATCGTCGACGAGTCTGTCGACGCGGGCGTGACCGTCGTCCAGCTGCGCGACAAGGTCGCGACCGGCGGCGAACTCTACGCCCGCGCCCTCGACCTCGCCGATGTCATCGCGGGCCGATGCGCCTTCGTCGTCGATGACCGCCTCGACATTGTGTTGGCCGCGCGAGCGAACGGTGCCCGCGTCGACGGCATCCACCTCGGGCAGAACGACCTCCCCGTCGACGTCGCGCGTACCCTGCTCGGCCCGGACGCGCTCGTCGGCTGGACCGCGAACACCCCGGCCCACCTCGCCGCGGCCGCAGCCTTCCCCGACGGCACGATCGACTACCTCGGGGTGGGCGTCATCCGCGCCACCGCGACGAAACCCGACCACCCGCGACCGCTCGGCGTCGACGGATTCGCCGAGCTCGCGGCATCCACCGTCCTACCCTGCGTCGCGATCGGTGGCATCGACGTCGACGACGTCGGCCCCCTGCGCCGTGCGGGAGCAGCGGGTGTCGCCGTCGTCTCCGCCGTGTGTGCGGCCGACGATCCCGGCGCGGTCGTGCGCGCGCTCCGGGGGGCCGCCGCATGATCCCCCGCGTCCTCAGCATCGCCGGCACCGACCCGACCGGGGGTGCCGGCGTCCAGGCCGACCTCAGCGCGATCGCCGCGTTCGGCGGTTACGGCATGGCGGCCGTCACCGCGCTCGTCGCCCAGAACACCCTCGGCGTGCGCGAGGTGCACGTGCCTCCCCCGGCATTCCTCGACGCGCAGTTGCGCGCGGTCAGCGACGACGTCGTCATCGACGCGGTGAAGATCGGGATGCTCGGCTCCGCCGACGTCGTGGCGACCGTCGACGCGTGGCTGTCCGCCGTGCGTCCGCCGCTCGTCGTCCTCGACCCCGTCATGGTCGCGACCAGCGGCGACCGCCTCCTCGACGGCGACGCCGAAGCGGCGGTCCGCGAACTCTGCCGACGCGCCGACCTCGTCACGCCCAACCTGCCCGAGCTCGCCGTCCTCGTCGACGAACCGGTCGCCCGCACCTGGGACGCCGCCGTCGTCCAGGCCCGGACGCTGGCCGCTCGCGCCGACACCACCATCCTCCTGAAGGGCGGCCACCTCGACGGCGAACAGAGCCCGGATGCCATCGTCGACACGGTCGGCGTGTACCCGGTGACCGGCCCGCGCGTCGCCACCCGCCACACCCACGGCACCGGCTGCTCGCTGTCGTCGGCCATGGCGACCCTCGCGGCCCACGGCCGCTCGTGGCCCGACGCCCTGGTGCGCGCCAAGCGCTGGCTCACCGGCGCCCTCGAACACGCCGACGAACTGCACGTCGGCCAGGGCAACGGCCCGATCGACCGCCTGCACGAGCTCCGCCCGCACATCGACCTGGGCCGCTCGTGGAGCGCCGAGCGCTGGGATGCCACCGCCTCGACCCGCGCCGACGTCGACGCGTGCGCGTTCGTCCGGGGACTGGCATCCGGAAACCTCGATCGAGGGGCCTTCACCTGGTACCTCGGTCAAGACCTGCTGTACCTCCGTGAGTACGCGCGCGTGCTCGCCCGCGCCGCCGCGCTCGCCCCCACCGTCGACGAGCAGCGCTTCTGGGCCGCAGCGTCCGTGTCGTGCCTCGAAGAGGAGGCGGCGCTGCACCAGTCGCACGTCGATCCGAGCGGCCTCGAGCCCGCGGCATCCACCCTCGACTACACCGAGCACCTGCACGCCGCGTCGGCCTCGGGCTCGTACGCGGTCCTGGTCGCCGCGATCCTGCCGTGCTTCGTGCTCTACACCGACATCGGCGTCCGCTGGCGCGGCACCTTCGACGCCGACCACCCCTACGCCGACTGGCTCACCGCCTACGGCGACGAGCGGTTCGAGGCCTCGTCGGCCACCGCCGCCCGGATCACGGATGCCGCCGCCTCAGCGGCCACCCCCGACGTCCGGGCCGCGATGGCCGCGGCCTACGACCGCTCGATGGCGCTCGAACTCGCGTTCTTCGACGCGCCGCTCCGGCAGCGTTCGTGACCGCTGACGCGCGTCAGCCGCTCTTGCGGCGGAACTCCCGCTTGGTCACGGCGGCGTGCGTCCCGTGCACCGCGGAGTTGCCGTCGAGGTGGGCCTGCCCCGCGCGCTGCTGACCGTTCTTCTTCTCCAGCGCTTCACGGAACTTGCGCTTCATGTCGTCGGAGGGGGTCTCGTCGGTACTCATGTCCCCACCCTAGGCATGCCCCCGACGGCGCGCGAGGCCGTCAGACGTGACGGACCCGCTGCTGCAGGCGTGTGCGGATGTCGAACAGCTCCGTGCCACCGACCTCGCGCGCGCCCGGGATCCCACGCCGCAGCAGGGTCGTCAACGCGCTTCGCGTCACGAGCGCAACCGGCGTGCCCCGCACCTTGCCGAGGTCGGTGATCGCGTCGAGAACAGCATCGTCGGGCAGCACCACGATCGCCCCGCTGAAGCGCACCCCCGCCGACCGCGCGACCACGCGGGCGCGCGACACGAGCTGCGTCACGGGCGATCCGATCACGTTCGCGCCCGAGATCTCACCGCGCCGAACGCCCACGGGTCCGCCGAAGTCCTCGCTCAGCATCGCGTACAGCCCGCTCGGGCCGAGCACGACGTGGTCGATCTTCTGCTCGGGATCACGCCCGTCGCGATCGGCGAACACGTCGTGCCACACGGTGTAGCCCATGCCGAGTTCGGACACGAGCCGCGCCGTCTCCTCCTCGGCGAGCGCGTCGGCGAGGATGTGCCGGATCTCCGGCGGCGCGGAGCGCACGAGGGCCGGGTCGTAGGGATCCGCGATGTCGACCCCGCGCCCCACCCACTCGCGGATCAAGGTCAGATACCGCTCGCGCCGCCAGCCACCCGGTTGTCCGTGCGATCGCGCGCGCGGGCGCGTGTCAGCGGGTCGGGAGGGCGCGGATGCCGCTGCCCCACCGCTCCACTCGCCCGGGGCCGATCCGCGGCCACGGTCGTAGGCCGCGCGTGCCTCGGGCGTTCCGACGAGCTCCCACGCTCGCTGCACCTGCACGAACAGCGCGGCGTCGCCGCCGGTGTCGGGGTGCGTCTCGCGCAGGCGCGCGCGATAGGCGCGACGGAGCGCTTCGTCGTCGACGTCGACCGTCACGCGAAGCACCTCGTAGGCCGAGACCGACATCGGGCTGTCGAACACCTGCGTCATCCGTTCCGCCGCGCGCGTGCGCGGCGTCTCTCAGGCTAACGCGCCGCACCTGTGCACAGCCCCGGGCGCCTCGCGCCGCCGGGCCGCTCAGCCGCGCTTCTCGTTCCGCCGCGCGTAGGCCGCGGCATCCCGGCTCGACAGGGCGAGCAGCACGAGGATGTCGAGCGCGAGCGTCACCAGCGTGGTCGCCACCGTGATCTCGGCGCCCACCTCCCACCAGCCCACGAAGGCCGCGGTGATCGAGAACGTCGACACGATCATCACGATGACCCGCGCCGCGTTGCTCCCCCGGAGGAGCAGGATGCCGAACACCAGTTGCACGAGGAACACGACGGCGAGCAGCCCGATGAACACCTCGACCGGGAAGCCGAAGTCGTCGATCGTGTCCTCGAGGGGGATCGTGTTGTCGCCGTTCGCGAACCCCGAGAGCGCGCGCAGCCAGGGCGGCAGCCCGAACAGCACCGACGCTCCCCAGACGGCGCCCGAGAGCGCACGCAGCAGTACGAGCACTCCCCCGGCGACCGTCGCCGCAGGTCGCCGCATCCGCGGATTCCGCGGCTCCGGCACAGCGAGGGGCTCGAACGCCGCCCGCTTGCGCGGCTGCCGACGACCGCTCACCGCTCGGCCCCGGCGTCGATCGAGCCTCGGGGCACGGCATCCGGAATCCGCACCGCCCGCACGTCGAGGATCGGCAGGTCGCCGTCGGTCGTGATGCTGTCGCCCCCGCCGTTTCGCGAGTGGTACCCGGTCGCGAAGTCGCGGATCACGTCGACCTCCACCCCGGCCACGGCCGTGAGGCTGGCGACGATGTGGTCGCGTTCGATGTCGGTGTCGGCGTCGATGCGGTGCGTGACCTGGAGAGTGAAGAGCGAGAGGCCGACCGCACGGTCGAAGGTTCCGGCAGCGAGCCAGTCGACCCGACGTCCGCCCGGCAGCAACCACCCGTCGGGGCACTGCCAGAAGCGGACGTGATGCCGTTTCGCCGGCGAACCGGCGACCTCCTGCTGGTAGGCGAGGTCCTGCATGCGTCCGAAGAGGAACAGCGGGCTCACGGGAGCCGTCGGATAGCTGCGTCGCCGCAGGGTCGACGTGATGATCCGCCACGACGAGGCCCAGCCCACGGGGTCGGCGGCGATCCACCCGGCCTCGGCCATCGCCCGCTCGATCTGCTCTCGCTCGCCGAGCACGGCCAGGTTGACCGGGTCGCCGAGCAGCCCGTCCGAGGTGCGCGTGCGCCCCATGAAGTAGTCCGGCACGTAGATCGCCGTCAGGATGCGATGAAGCCGCGGCAGCACCAGATAGGCGAGCAGCGCCCAGAACGCCACCGCCAGCACCACCCCCGCCCAGCCGACCTGGAACGCCTGCGTGAAGCTCAGGTACGCGAGCCAGATCGCGGCGAGACCCGCGAACACGAAGAAGAACCCGTCGAGCAGACGCCCGATCGACCATCTCCGTGTCCGGCGGGTCATGGGCGTCTCACCAGAGCGCGAGCGCGGGCTCGAAGGCGAGGGCGGATGCCACGACCTCCGGCGCGAGATCCTCGTGCCGCCGTGGCGACCACGTCGGCGATCGGTCCTTGTCGATGAGCTGCGCACGGATGCCCTCGACCAGGTCGGGCTGGGTCTGGGCGAACCACATGACCAGACCGTACTCCTGCGCCAGCGCCGCGCGCAGGTCGGGCAGGGTGCGCGCCCGGCGCACGGCCGCGAGCGTGACCGCGACGGCGGTCGGCGCCGAGTCGGCCAAAAGCTCGGCCGTCTCGTGGGCCTCGGTCTCGGGACGCGCGCGCAGCCGCTCCAGGATGCCGTGCACGTCGTCCGCCGCGAAGGCGTCGTCGATCCACGGCCTCGCCGCCTCCAGCCGCGAGGGGCCCGCGGTCTCGTCGAACAGCAGCACGAGCTCGGTCGGACTGGCGGGATCCGCGCGTACCTGGAAGGCGTCGTACAGAGCCGGCAGATGGGCCGTGGGCACCAGGTGGTCGGCGAACCCCGCGTAGATGGCGTCCGCGGCATCCATCGTCGCTCCGGTGAGCCCGAGGTACTCCCCCAGTCGTCCCGGCGCGCGGGACAGCAGCCACGAACCGCCCACGTCGGGGGTGAAGCCGATGCGCGTCTCAGGCATCGCCAGACGGGAGTTCTCGGTGACGATGCGAATCGCGGCGTGGCCGGCGAGACCGATGCCGCCGCCCATGGTCACGCCGTCGGCGATCGCGACGACGGGCTTGGGGTACGTCGCGATGAGGTGGTCGAGCGCGTACTCCTCGCGGAAGTAGGTGTGCACCTCGTCGACACGTCCGTCCACCACCAGGCCGTGCAGAGCGCGGACGTCGCCGCCGGCGCAGAATCCGCGCTCGCCCGCACCGTCGAGCAGGATGAGCTCGATGTCGGTGTCGTCCTTCCACCGGTCCAGGGCCGCGGCGAGGTCGCGGATCATGTCGAGTCCGAGGGCGTTGATCGCCCGCGGTCGGTTGAGGGTCAGATGCCCGACACCGCGGAGGGCGTGCACCAGGACGGCATCGTCGTCGGATCGCTGAGCGTTCACGCTGCCACGTTACACACGCGCCTGGCTGCCCTTCGGCCCACCCTCCCGCTCACGCGGAGATGCGTTTTCGCCCCCGGATCGGGGAAGATGGCAGGAACGCCCGCCGACAGAAAGGGGCCGCATGCCCGAGGGACAGGTGCTCGAACTCGCCGGCCTGACCAAACGGTTCGGCGCGGTGTCGGCCGTGGACTCCCTCGACGCGCGCGTCGAGCCCGGCCTCGTCACCGGCTTCCTGGGGCCGAACGGCGCCGGCAAGACGACGTCGCTGCGCATGCTGCTCGGACTCGTGCGTCCCACCTCGGGCACCGCCACGATCGGCGGCAAGCGCTACGCCGACCTCGCCTCGCCCCTGCAGACCGTGGGCGCGGCGCTCGAGGCGTCGAGCTTCCACCCCGGTCGCTCCGCCGCGAACCACCTTAAGGTCTACGCGCGCGCCGCATCGCTCCCGACCTCGCGCATCGACGAGGTACTGGGCCTGGTCGGACTCGCCGACGTCGCCGGACGCCGCGTGGGCGGCTTCTCGCTCGGCATGCGCCAGCGTCTGGGCCTCGCGACGGCCCTCCTCGGCGACCCGGGTGTCCTCGTGCTCGACGAGCCCACGAACGGCCTCGACCCCGAGGGCATCCGGTGGATGCGCTCCCTGCTCCGCCACCTCGCCGAAGAGGGACGCACCGTCCTCATCTCGTCGCACCTCCTGGCCGAGGTGCAGCAGACCGTCGACGCGCTGCTGATCATCTCCCACGGCCGCCTCGTCTTCCAGGGCGGCGTCGAAGACCTCGCCGACCCCGACGAGTACGCCACGGTCGTCGACGCGCCCGATCGCGCGGCGCTGTCGGCGCTGCTCGACGAGCGCGGCATCCCGTACCAGTTGCTGCGCAACGGCTTCACGATCCGCCACCTCGAGCCCGTCGAGATCGGCGCTCTCGCCGCCGGCGCCGGCATCGCCCTGTCGCACCTGCAGAGCAAGGGCGCGAGCCTTGAAGACATCTTCCTCGAGCTCGTCAGCGGCGTGCGCGTCCACGCGAGCGCGGGAGGCACGACCGTCGCGGCGCCGACACCCGAACCCGGCCTCCCGGATGCGGCGATCCCGGACGCGGCGGTCCCGGATGCGGCGGTCCCGGATGCCGTGACCCCGGCGCCCGCGGCCGAGCCGCTGCCCGCGGCGGCCCCGGTCGACCCCGCGGCGGCGCCCGTCGACGACGTCGCCGCAGCGGAACCGGCACCCTCGACCGACCTCGTCACGATCCCGGCGTCCGCTCGCGGGGTCCGGGTGGAGCCGCCGTCCGAGGCGTCACGGTCCGAAGATCCGCGGCCGTCGTACTCGGTGGCATCCACGGGTGTCATCGACGTGGTGCCGCCCGCCCCCGCACAAGACGGCGGCACCGCCCCGGAAGGCGCAGCGACCGACAGCGCAGCGACCGATAGCACGGAGGTGTCCCGATGAGCCTCATCGCCGCCACGCGTTCCGAGTACACCAAGCAGTTCTCCACCGCCGGGTGGTGGGTGCTGGCGATCGTGCTCGTGGTCTACGTCGCCTTCACCGCGGGCGTTCTCGCGCTCGTCTTCGGCGGCGTGGCTTCCGGCCGATTGACCGGCAACGGTCCCACGCCGCAGACCGAGGGCCTCGCCGGCCTCGTCTACAGCTCGGCGAGCGGGGTCGGGTACGTCTTCCCGCTGCTCGTGGGCACCCTCATGGTCACCACCGAGTTCCGGCACAAGACGCTCACCCCGACGTTCCTCGCCACGCCGCGCCGCGGGATCGTCCTCGGCGGCAAGTTCTTCGTCGGCATCGTGGTCGGCCTGCTCTACGGCATCCTCGGATCCGCCGCCGCGATCGCCGCGGGCGCGGGCGTACTCAGCATCTTCGGCGTCGACGCCGAACTCGGGTCCTCCGACACCTGGACGCTCGTCGGCCGCATGCTGCTCGCCTTCGCCCTGTGGGCCGTGGTCGGCATCGGTGTCGGAACCGTCGTGCGCAACCAGGTGGCCGCGATCGTCATCGTGCTCGCCGTCACGCTCTTCATCGAGCCGATCGTCCGCACCCTGGGCGGGCTCGTCTCGGGCTTCAGCGAGGTCGTCAAGTGGTTCCCGAGCGCCGCGAGCGACGCCCTCGTGGGCAAGACGATCTTCGGCGCCATGTCGTCCGGCGGCTCGGGATCACTCGACTGGTGGGTCGGCGGCCTCGTGCTCCTGGCCTACGCGGTGGTGTTCCTCGTGATCGGCCTGTTCACGACCTGGCGTCGCGACGTCGACTGACCCGGGGCTTCACGGAGCGGGCGCGATCGGCGGAAGCAGACCGCGAGCGGCGGCGCTCGCACGCGCGATGAGCAGCGCCGGATCCACGATGTCGCCACGCGCGATCGCGGCATCCAGGTCCCCGATGCTCAGCCGCGCGTGCCGCACCTGCTCCGCCGGGTCGGACGTGTCGGCGACCCCCGGTCGCGTCTCGGTCACGCAGAGGAAGAGGTGCACCGGCCAGGCCGCTCGACCCGGGTTGACGAAGAAGGTCTGCAGCGGCACGAGCTCGGTCGCGATCAGCCCGAGCTCTTCCTCGAGCTCACGGCGAGCGGCGTCCTCGGGCGTCTCCGTCGCGTGGCCCGCTCCGCCGGGAAGGTCGAAGATCCACCGATCGAGCGGATACCGGTACTGCCGCGCGAGGACCACTTGGGCCTCCTCGACCACGAGGGTCGCGACCGCGAAGGGGACGCTCTCGTCCACCTCGTAGGTCGACGACGTCCCGTCCGGTAGGACGACCTCGTGCTCGACGATGCGCACACGCCCGACGTACGCCTCGCGGCGACTCAGCGTCTGCCATCCCGGCTCCGTCTCGTTCGTCATGCCGTCACCGTACGCGTCCTCGACGACACTGCGCACGGCCCTGCGCAGCGCGGCCGCTCCGCCCTGCGCATTTGGCGCGGCCTCCCGGGTCGGCGAGAATCAACCGTGCTCGATGGACCGGTGATCGCCGAGTGGCTCCCCGTCTCGGTGGCAGCCCTCGTCGTCCTGCTGATCGCCGCGGGCGTGGCCGGATGGGTCGACGCGGTGGTCGGTGGCGGCGGACTGATCCAGCTGCCGGCCCTCGTCATCGCCGTGCCGAAAGACGTCGCGACCCCGTTCATCCTCGGCACGAACAAGCTGTCGTCGTTCTTCGGCACGCTCTCGGCGAGCTGGGTGTACCTGCGCAAGATCAGGGTGCAGCTCGTCCTGCTGATCCCCCTCGTCGTGGGCGCCTACGCCGGATCCACGCTCGGCGCAGCGCTGTCACGATACGTCCCGCGAGAGGTGCTCACCCCGATCGTCCTCGTCGCCGTCATCGCCGTGGCGCTGTACACGCTGCTGAAGCCGAGAATGGGCCTCGAGCACGAGCCCCGCCACGACCGCGCCGCGGCCGTCGCGTGGCGTGCCGGGGCGATCGGTCTACTGGTCGGCTTCTACGACGGCATCCTGGGTCCGGGCACGGGGTCGTTCTTCGTCATCCTCATCGTGAGCGTGCTGGGCTACGGCTTCCTGCAGGCGAGCGTCAACGCCAAGATCGCCAACCTCACCACGAACCTCGCGGCCCTCGCGGTGTACGGCGTGCACGGCGAGATCCTGCTGGTCCTGGGCCTCGCGATGGCCGTCATGAACGTCACGGGCGGATTCATCGGCGCGCACATGGCGACCCGTCGCGGCAGCGGGTTCGTGCGGATCGTGTTCCTCGTGACGCTGTCGATCCTCGTCGTGAAGCTCGCGTGGGACACCGTGGTCCAGTTCACGTCCTGAGCCCGTTTCCCGCTGCGGTCCGTTCACCTCGTTGAGTCTCCGAGAAACCCGGACGTCTCAGAAAATCGTCCGGGTGTTTCGGACACTCAACGAGGCCCGATGGGAGGCCGGCGGTCGTCGGGTCGACTCACGCGACGATGTCGGCCACGTCTTCGGGCTCGGATGCCACGTCGAGACGCAGCGCCTTGAGCAACGCCACGCCGTGCTTGGTGGTCAGCACGAGCCGCTCGAACTCGTCGTGACCGGTCAGGTCGACCACGACGCTGGGCTTGCGGCCCCGGATGATGACGAAATCGTTGCCGCCCGCCGACTTCCACGTGCCCGCGCCCACGGCGACGGGAAGGTTGATGCCCGGGTTCGGCACGCCGCGGAGCCACGTCCACGCGTCGTCGGTCAACTGCACGCGATCGATGTGCTCGCGGGGCACCACGATGTTGTTCTTGCGGAACGAGAGCGCGCGCTCGGTCGGCGACAGCACGACTTCGAGCTGCGCCTGATCGAGCAGCAGAGTCACCATGGCATCCATCCTGCCAGCCCTCCCTGAGGGCGACGGGGCGTCGACCTTACGAGAGCGCAACGATCGTGTTTCCGGTCGCGCATCCGAGCTCGGCGCCGTTCCCGGCCCGGATGTCGGAGGCGAGGGATAGCCTGGAGCGATGAGTACGGGCAGTGTTGCGCCGCGAGTCGCACCGGCCCGAGGCGCATCGATCGACGATCTTCTCGCGCAGGTCCTGGGCGGCCACCGTCCGAACGTCGACGAGACCGAACGGTTGCTGCACGCCCCTCTCGACGAACTGTTCCCCGTCGCCGGAGCACTGCGCGACGAGGGTCTGGCGCGCGCCGGGCGCCCCGACGTCCTGACGTACTCGCGCAAGGTGTTCGTCCCGCTCACGACGCTGTGTCGCGACCGCTGCCACTACTGCGTCTTCGTCGACACCCCCGGCCAGCTGAACCTGCTGCGCAAGCCGACGTACATGAGCCCCGAGCAGGTGCTCACCGTGGTGCGACAGGGGCAGGCGCTCGGCTGCAAAGAGGCGCTCCTCACCCTCGGCGACCGCCCCGAGGAACGCTGGCCCGAAGCCCGCGCGTGGCTCGACGAGCACGGCTTCTCCTCCACGATCGACTACGTCGCGCACATCGCGCGGCTCATCACCGCCGAGACGGGCATGCTCGTGCACGCCAACCCCGGCGTCATGCACCCCGACGAACTGGCGACGCTGCGCCCGGTGTCGCCGTCGATGGGCATGATGCTCGAGACCACCTCGCGCCGCCTCTACGAAGAGCCCGGGCAGGTGCACTACGGCTCCCCCGACAAAGACCCCGACCTGCGCCTGAAGGTCATCGACGACGCGGGGGCCGCCGGCATCCCGTTCACCACCGGCATCCTCGTCGGCATCGGCGAGACCGTGCGCGACCGCGCCGAGTCGCTGGTGGCGCTGCGCGAGCTCGATGACCGGCACGGCCACGTGCAAGAGGTCATCGTGCAGAACTTCCGCGCGAAGCCGCGCACCGCCATGCAGGGCGCCCCGGATGCCGACATGCACGAGTACCTCGCGACGGTCGCCGTCGCGCGACTCGTGTTCGGAGCCGACATGCGCATCCAGGTACCGCCGAACCTCTCCGACCCGCGCGAGCTCGGCGCCCTGATCGCGGCGGGCATCGACGACTGGGGCGGGGTCTCGCCGCTCACGGCCGACCATGTCAACCCCGAGCGTCCCTGGCCGCAGATCGACGACCTCGCGGCGCAGACGGCCGCCCACGGCTACACGCTGCGCGAACGCCTCACCGCGCACCCCGAGTTCGTCCAGGATGCCGCGCACTGGATCGACCCGGCCCTCCACGCGCGCGTTCGGGCCCTGGCCGATGCCGAGGGGCTCGCGGCCGATGTGATCCCGCGCGCGGTGTCCGAGGGAGGAACAGGGACGCAGGGAGGACCCGACGCCGAACTCCGGTCCTCCGCCCATCCCTCACCCTCCGCTCACCACGCCGCGAGCTCCGACCCCGGCGTGAAGCGCCTCGCCGAGCGGGCGGCATCCGATCCCCTCGGGCTCGACGACGCGGACTGGACCCGCCTGCTGCGCGCCACCGGCGCCGAGCTCGATGCCCTCGCCGCCGTCGCCGACGACGCACGCCGCTACACCGTGGGCGAGCCGATCACTCTCGTGCAGAACCGCAATCTGACCTCGACGGGGTTCCGGCGCGCCGGCCGTACGGGGGCGGGCGAGTTCGACCTCGATGACGCCACGGCCATCGCCGCCGACGCCGCCGACCTCGGTGCCACCGAGATCTGCATTCAGGGCTCGCTGCGCCCCGACGAAGACCCCTCGGGCTATCTCGACGTGGTGCGGGCGGTGAAGCGCGGGGCTCCCGGCATCCATGTGCACGCCTATCGTCCGGCCGACGTGCGCGACCTCGCCGACCGCGGCGGACTCGGGCTCGACGGTGCCCTCGCCGCGATGCGCGACGCGGGCGTCGACACCGTGCCGGGCACGGGCGTGAAGATCCTCAGCGAGCGGGTGCGCGCGCTCGTCGCGCCCGGCGACCTCGAGATCGACCGCTGGGTCGAGGGGATCACCGCCGCGCACCGCGCGGGGTTCCGCTCGACGTCGGTGCTGTTCTACGGCCACGTCGAGACGGCCGAAGAGCGGATCGCGCACCTGCGCCGCCTGCGCGAGATCCAGGACGAGACCCGCGGCTTCGCCGAGTTCGTGCCCATCCCGCTGCCCGGGGGCGACGTTCCGCTCGTGACGGGGCGCGCCCCGCTCGACGAGCACCGCGCGATGGTCGCCGTGTCGCGGCTGTTCCTCTCGGGCAGCATCCCGCACGTGCAGATTCCCTGGACGCGCGTCGGCCGCGACACCGCCGCGGTGCTGCTGCGCTCCGGCGGCGACGACCTGGGCGGAACGCTCTACGACGGCCGCGTGCTGCCCGACACCGGCATCGAGCAGGGGCTCGAGCTGCCGGTCGCCGCGGCCGAACGCCTCGCCCGCAGCCTCATGCGCCCCTTCCGGCAGCGGACGACCGACTACCGGGTGGCCCCCGCGTGATCTCCGTCGAGCGCATCGTCGACGTCGCGATCGTCGGCGCGGGATTCGCCGGCCTCGCCATGGCGGGGGCACTGCGTCGAGCCGGCCGCGACGACTTCGTCGTGCTCGAGCGCGCCGCCGACGTCGGCGGCACCTGGCGCGACAACACCTACCCCGGCGTCGCATGCGACGTGCCCGCGCACCTCTACAGCCTCGCCGCGCACCCGAACCCGCACTGGTCGCGGACGTTCGCCCCGGGCGGCGAGATCCAGACGTACCTGCGCGACGTCGCGGCGCGCGAGCGACTCGGCGACCGTCTGCGCCTGCGCACGCCGATGCTCGGAGCCGAGTGGGATGCCGCGGACGCGGTGTGGCGCATCGACACCGGCATCGACGCTGAGCCGCTCATCGCCCGCTCGCTCGTCCTCGCGTGCGGCCGCCTGACCGAGCCGCACGTCCCCCCGATCGACGGGCTCGAGTCGTTCGACGGTCCCCTGTTCCACTCCGCCCGGTGGGACCACGACGTCGACCTCACCGGCAAGCGGGTCGCCGTCGTCGGCACCGGCGCCAGCGCGGTGCAGCTCGTCCCCGAACTCGCCCGCCGCGCCGCACACGTGACGCTGTTCCAGCGCGCCCCCGCGTGGATCGTCCCGCGCGGCGGCGGCGAGATCCCCCGCAGCGACCGCGAGCGTCTCGCCGAGAACCCCGGCGACCTCGCCCGCCTGCGCGCCGAACTCTACGCCGAGGGAGAAGAACGCTTCGCCTCGCGCTCGGGTGACGCCGCGGCATCCGCCGCCGCTCGCGCGATGGCGCTCTCCCACCTGCACGCCCAGGTGTCCGACCCCGCCCTGCGCGAGGCCCTGACACCGGACTACGCCTTCGGGTGCAAGCGCGTGCTCCTGTCCGACGCGTTCTACCCCGCGGTGGCGTCGGATGCCGTCACCCTCGAGCCCACAGCGCTCCTGGCGGTCGACGGTTCCACTCTCACCGCCGCGAGTGGCGAGCGGTACGAGGCCGACATCCTCGTCCTCGCGACGGGCTTCGCCTCGACCCGGCAGCCCTACGCCGACCTTGTGCGCGCGGACGACACCACCCTCGCCGACCACTGGTCGGAGGGCATGACCTCGTTCGGGTCGACGGTCGTCGCGGGCTTCCCGAACCTCTTCGTGCTGAACGGGCCCAACGCGAGCCTCGGTCACAATTCCGCCGTCCTCATGGCCGAGGAGCAGGCCGCGTACGTGGTCCGCTCCCTCACGGAACGCGATCGCCGCCCCGACCGGACGCTCCACGTCCGCCCCGAAGCCGAAGCGGCGTACACCGACGAGATCGCCGCGGCCGCGGCATCCACCCCCTGGCTGACCGGCGGATGCCGCAACTGGTACGTCGACGAGCGATCCGGGCGGTTGACCCTGCTGTGGCCGGGCACGGTGCAGGCTTTCCACGAACGCCTCGTCGCCACCGACGGGTCGGAGTTCCTCCCGTCCGTCCACGCCCCGGTGGCCGAGCCCGCCGAAGCCACGCCCACCCCCGCGGCAACCACGACCCCGGCCGCCGAGCCCGCCGAAGCGACCCCCACCCATCCCCGCCCCTAGGAGAGTTCATGAGCGTTCCCCTGCGATTCGGATACAAGGCCTCGAGCGAACAGTTCGGGCCCAACGAGCTCCTCGACTTCGGTGTCCTGGCCGAAGAGGTGGGTTTCGACTCCGTCTTCCTCTCCGATCACCTGCAGCCGTGGATGCACGACGGCGGCCACGCGCCGAACGCCCTCCCGTGGCTGGGCGCACTCGGAGCGCGCACCGAGCGCGTGATCATCGGCACGAGCGTGCTCACGCCCACGTTCCGCTACCACCCGGGCGTCATCGCCCAGGTCTTCGCGACCCTGGGCGTGATGTACCCCGGCCGTGTCGTGCTCGGCGTGGGCACGGGCGAGGCGCTCAACGAGGTGACGCTCGGCCTCGAGTGGCCCGAGGCACCCGAGCGCTTCCAGCGCCTGAAAGAAGCCATCACCATCATCAACGAGCTGTGGGCCGGCGAGCGGGTCACCTACGAGGGCACCTACTACTCGGTGAAGGATGCCACGATCTACGACCGCCCCGAGCAGAAGGTGCCGATCTACATCGGTGCCTCGGGCCCCGCGGCGACGCGACTGGCCGGACGCATCGCCGAGGGCTACATCACCACGAGCGGCAAAGACCCGGAGCTTTACACCGAGAAGCTGCTGCCCGCGCTCGACGACGGTCTCGCCAAGGCCGGCCGTACCCGCGACGACGTCGACACCCTCATGGAGGTGAAGGTGTCGTACCACCCCGACCACGACACCGCTCTCGAGAAGACGCGCTTCTGGGCTCCCCTGGCACTCACGGCCGAAGAGAAGATGAGCGTCCACGACCCCATCGAGATGCAGCGCCTCGCGAACGAGCTGCCGATCGAGCGGGCGGCATCCCGATTCATCGTCTCGACCGACCCCGACGAGCACGTCGAGCGCATCGCGCGGTACGTCGACCTCGGGTTCCGGCACCTCGTGTTCCACGACCCGGGCCACGACCAGGAGGAGTTCCTGCGCATGTACGGCGAGGAGATCCTGCCGCGCCTCCGCAAGCGCTTCGCCTGAGCGGCTCGGGTGCCGGGGCCGAGCCGAAGCGGTCAGAACTCCTGAGGAATCGACGGCGAGTGCCCCATTTCCGCCGAAACCGCTACCCCTGACCGGATACCTCAGGAGTTCTGCACACAATGGACGCGATGAGCACTCCCGAGATCCGCGACGGCTGGACCGTCGTCGTGCCGGTCAAGCCCGCCGCCCTGGGCAAGACGCGGCTGACCGCCGTCACGGCCGACCGCGAGGCGCTGGCCCGCGCGATCGCGCTCGACACGATCGCCGCGGTCGCGGCCACGGCCCGCGTCCGGCGCGTGCTCGTGGTGACCGACGACGCCGAGGTGCGTACGCAGGTCGCGCAGTGGCCCGCGGTCGACGTCCTGGCCGAGGGCGAGGTCCGCGGACTCGACGTGGCGATCGCCACCGGCGCCGACGCCGCGGGGGTGAGCGCTCCGCGCGCGGCGCTCCTGGGCGACCTGCCGGCGCTCACGTCGCGCGATCTCGATGCCGCGCTGGCACTCGCCGGCGAGGTCGAGCGGGGTCTGGTCCCGGATGCCGAGGGCACCGGCTCCACCCTCGTCACCGCGCGACCCGGCGCGGTGTGGGTCTCCGCCTTCGGCGCCGATTCCGCGGCACGCCACCGGCTGCTGGGCTGCACCGACCTCACGGTCCCGCGGGAGTCGACCCTCCGCCGCGACGTCGACACCGCGGCGCAGCTCGCGCAGGCGGTCGCCCTCGGCGTCGGCCCGCGCACCGCGGCCGTGCTGGCTGCGGCAGCGGCCTGAGGCGGGCACGGCCCGCCCCGGCGGCCGCCTGAACCGGCAACAGAATCGGACGCGTTCGCCGGAATCGGCCTCGAGGCGCGGAAGCGTCCGATTCCGTGGTGTTCATCCGATTCCGGTGTTCCACAACCCGGGTCACGAGGTTCGGATCTCGGCGAACCGAGAACCAATTCCGCGAATCGGACAATACCCAGTGTGAGCACGCATGACGGCGACATCATCGTTCGATCCCTGACACACGGGGCCGCCTTCGCCGACCTCTACGACCGGCACGAGCGCGTCGTGCACCGCTACGTCGGACGACGCCTCGGCACCGCGTTCGCCGAGGACATCACCTCCGAGACCTTCCTCGTCGCCTTCGCGCGCCGCGCCTCTTTCACCGGCGGCCTCGACGCGCGTCCCTGGCTGCTCGGCATCGCGACCGTCCTCATGCAGAAGCACGCCCGGCTCGAGGCCCGCGCGTGGCGCGGCATGCTCGCCGCTGACATCGCCCGCGTCCACGTCGACGACATCGAGACCGCCGACGAGCGGATGGATGCCGACGGCCTCGCACCGCACCTCGGCACCGCGCTCGCGGACCTCTCGCGCGGCGACCGCGACGTGCTGCTCCTGCACACCTTCGGCGAGCTCGACTACGCCGGGATCGCCGAGGCCCTCGGCATCCCTCTCGGAACCGTCCGCTCGCGCCTCAGCCGCGCGCGGCGGAAGGTCCGCGCCGCCATCGCCCCTCACGTCAGTCCGGTCCCCGGCCGAGAAAGAGAGCACCACCGTGGATGAGATCTCGCTGTTGAACCGCGTCCGGGCCGACGTGCCCGAACGCACCCCGGACGACGTGATCCGCGGCCGCGCGGCGCTGCTGCGCGCGATCGAGGCACCCGCCACGGCGCCGGCCCGACGCCCGCGCCGCCCGTGGATCTGGGTCGGCTCCGCGGTCGCTGCGACCTGTGCCCTCACCGGGGTGTTCGTCTTCGGCGGAGCCCTGGGCGCTCCGGGCGGCGCCGATCCGGCCGCCGCCGCCGTCCTCGGCGCGGCCGCTACGGCCGCGCGCGACGTCGTCGACCCGGCCGTCGGACCGGGGCAGTACCTCGAGGTGCGGACGGATGCCGTCTACGCGGCGACGGGAACGACCGAGGCGGATGCCGAAGTGGCCCGACGGGAGCGCGACGGCAACCTCGAGGACGGCGACTTCACGTCGTTCCTCGAGAGCGACGTACAGGCACTCTGGGTACCCGCCGACCGATCCGGCGACTGGGTGGAGGTCCGGTGTGCGCGCACCCCGGTCCAGACCTTCGGCCCCCGCTCCGAGACGTTGGCCTCCGAATGGGAAGGTGCCGGGGCCGACGGACGCTACGTGCTCCCCGCCGGAAAGACCGAGGACGGCGCCCCCATCACGATGCTCGATGCCGACTCGGCCGCCGACCTCCCGCGCGATCCTCACCAATTGCTGGAGAGGATCTACCAGGAGAACGGCAATGCGGGTCCCTCGCGCGACGGCGAGGCACTCGTGTGGCTCGCCGACCGGCTGCGTTCGGGCACCGTGCCGGCGGAGCTGCGCTCGGTCTTCTACGAGACGGCCGCGCTCATCCCCGGGGTCACGATCACCGAGGAGCAGGCGACCCTGAACGGTCGGACCGGCACGGCCATCGGCCGCGACGAGGGCGAGAACGGCTTCCGTCAGGACATCATCATCGACCCCGAGACCGGAGCGTTCATCGGGGAGCGGCAGGTGCTCCTGCAGCCCGTGGCCGACATGCCCGCGGGCACGGCCACCGGCTCCACGTCGGTGACCACGACGGTGGTCGACGCGGCGCCCGAGGGGACGAGCCTGTGCGAGGGATGACCGGCACCGGCCCCGCCGACCTCCTGCTGCCGCCGACGCACGTGGTGATCCTGACGGGGGAACCGGATGCCGTCGCCCTCGCGTTCCCGGAACGCCGGTCCCGCTAGCCCTGCACGCAGATTCGGAGATGCGCTACAGATTCGGATGAGATCGCTCTTGGCATCCGGATCCGGTGCGCATCTCCGATTCTGCGCGCGCGACCGAGGCCGGAAGCGCGCCCCGGACTCAGGCCCGGAGCGCCGCCTCCGCGATCGCCGCGGACGTTTCCTCGTCGCGCATCCACAGGGGTGCCACGACCGCGCGGATCCCGGCGGCCTCGACCTCGGGCGCCGCGGCGGCGTCTTCCTCGGCCAGCAGCCACGCGTCCAATACTCCGCCCGCCGACCGGGCGCCGTAGTGCCGAGCGACCGCGGCGGCAGACGTCTCGACGCCGATCGCCGTGAGGCACACGTCGGCCATCCCGCGCACCACCCGCCCGCTGATGATCGGAGAGACCCCGACAACGCGCGCCGACGTCGCGCGAAGAGCGTCCCGGATGCCGGGAACGGCGAGGATCGGCCCGATCGACACGACGGGGTTCGACGGCGCAAGGAGCACCGCATCGGCCCGCGCGATCGCCTCCGCGACGCCCGGGGCGGGCGTGGCATCCGTGATCCCGGGGTTCTCGAACGCGCGCGGAGGCAGTTGCGCGCGGTGCCGCGTCCACCACTCTTGGAAGTGCAGACGGCGTCCGTCCTCGAGCAGAACGTGCGTGTCGACCTCGCTGTCGGTCATGGGCAGGAGCCGGATGCCGAGCGGCCAGCGCTCCGCCATCCGCCCCAGCACCTGGGTCGGGGTGAGCCCCTCGCGCAGCCACCCGGTGCGCGCGAGGTGGGTACCGAGATCGAGGTCGCCGAGCGTGAACCACGGCCAACCGGCACCCCACGCCTGCAGTTCTTCGTTGACCCTCTCGGTATCGCCCGCGCGTCCCCAGCCGCGCTCGGTGTCGTTGACGCCGGCGAGCGCGTAGGTGATCGAGTCGACATCGGGCTGCAGGCGGACGCCCGAGAGCCACAGGTCGTCACCGGTGTTGACGACGACCGTGGCTTCGGGCGCTCCGAGCCGACGAAGGGCCGCGCGGACGCCGAGGGTGAACTTCGACCCTCCGACGCCACCGGCGAGGACGACGACGCGAGGCGCGGAAGACTCCATCAGGACAGTCTTCCACTGCTGCGGCGGGCGCGACGGTCAGGACGACGCGGCCGCGACCGGCCGCCACGTCGCGCGCCGACGACGCGGCCGTCGAGCGTCGGCCGGGTGCGGAACAACGATCGCCGGGCGGCGCCACAGCACGAGGGCGGCCACGACCACAACCGCGAGCGCGAGCGACAGGACGACGAGGGCGGCGGCGAGAAGCATGCGTCCAGCCTCTCGGGATCGCGGCCCCGGCACATCGGCACAAAGGACGACGTTCCTCCCCCGCGGGGATGAGATCGCCGCTACTGCGCGAGCAGCGTCGGGTCCAGCGCCTCGGCCGCGGCCTTAGCGGCCGCCGGCAGCGCGTCGAGCACCTGCCCGAGGGCGGCCTCGTCGTGCGCGGCCGTGAGGAACCACGCCTCGAACACGCTCGGGGGCAGCGAGATGCCGGCATCCAGCATCGCGTGGAAGAACGGCGCGTACCGGTACGACTGCTGCGTGAGCGCCGTGGCGTAGTCGCGCGGCACCTCGGGAAGGAACGCGACCCCGAACAGAGAACCTGCGCGCGGCACGGAGTGCACGACGCCCTCGGCCGTCAACACGGCGTCCAGGGCATCGGCGATGCGGGATGCCGAGGCGTCGACCGCCGCGTACACCTCGGGCGTCGCGAGCCGCAGCGTCGCCAGGCCGGCGGCCACCGACAGCGGGTTCCCCGACAGCGTTCCGGCCTGGTACACCGGGCCGAGCGGCGCGAGGTGGTCCATGACCTCGGCGCGACCGCCCAGGGCGGCCAGCGGCATCCCTCCCCCGACGACCTTGCCGAACGTGAGGATGTCGGGCAGGTAGGTCTCTCCCTGCGACGCCTGGAGTCCCCAGAACCCGGCGGGGTGCACGCGGAAGCCGGTGAGCACCTCGTCCATGATCAACAGCGCGCCGTGGCTGTGCGCGATGTCGGCGATCGCGGCGTTGAAGCCCGGGAGCGGCGGGACGACACCCATGTTCGCGGATGCCGCCTCGACGATGATCGCGGCGATGTTCTCACCGTGCACCGCGAACGCCTCGCGCACCGCGTCGAGGTCGTTGTAGGGCAGCACGAGCGTCTGCGCCGCGATCGGCGCGGGAACACCGGCCGAGCCGGGCAGCGCGAGCGTGGCGACACCGGAACCGGCGGCGGCCAGGAGCCCGTCGGAGTGCCCGTGGTAGTGGCCGGCGAACTTGATCAGCAGGTCGCGACCGGTCACGCCGCGCGCGAGACGGATCGCCGTCATCGTCGCCTCGGTACCCGTCGAGACCAGACGCACCTTCTCGACCGGCTTCAGGTCGCCGACCTGCACGCGGTTCGCGATGAGATCGGCGAGCTCGACCTCGGCTCCGGTCGGAGCGCCGAAGGACAGGCCTCGGGATGCCGCCTCCCGCACCGCGTCGACGACCTCGGGGCGCGCGTGACCCAACAGCGCCGGGCCCCACGAGGCGACGAGGTCGACGTACTCGCGACCCGCGGCATCCGTGATCCGAGGGCCCGAGGCCGACTGCACGAAGCGCGGCGTCCCGCCCACGGAGCCGTACGCGCGAACGGGCGAGTTCACGCCGCCCGGGATGACGTCCTTGGCACGGGCGAACCACTGGTCGTTGAGGTCAGTCATGGCATCCATTCTTCCGGGCGGGCGCGCGAGAAGGCCGAACCCCGACGCTTGTCGGGGCCGGCCGGGGGCTCAGAGCTCAACGCGGAGCCAGCGGGCGGCCTCGAGCGCCCAGTACGTCAGGATCGCGTCGGCGCCGGCACGACGGATGCCGAGGAGGCTCTCCATGATCGCGCCGCGGCGGTCGATCCAGCCGTGAGCCGCGGCGGCCTCGACCATCGCGTACTCGCCCGACACCTGGTACGCCCACACCGGAACGTCGACCGAGGCCTTCACGTCGGCGAGCACGTCGAGGTAGGGCAGCGCCGGCTTGACCATGACGATGTCGGCGCCCTCCTCGACGTCCAGCAGCGCTTCGCGCACGCCCTCGCGCCCGTTGCCGGGATCGAGCTGGTACGAGCGGCGGTCGCCCTTCAGCTGCGAGTCGACCGCCTCGCGGAACGGACCGTAGAAGGCCCCCGCGTACTTGGCCGAGTAGGCGAGGATCAGCGTGTCGGTGAAGCCCTCGGCATCCAGCGCCTCGCGCACCGCGCCGACCTGGCCGTCCATCATTCCGGACAGCCCGAGCATCGCCGATCCCGCGCGCGCCTGCGCCAGGCCCATCGCGGTGTAGCGCTCGAGGGTGGCGTCGTTGTCGACCGCGCCGTCGGCTCGCAGGACGCCGCAGTGCCCGTGGTCGGTGAACTCGTCGAGGCACAGGTCGGTCTGCACGACGAGCGCGTCGCCCACCTCGGCCACCACGGCTTCGGTCGCGAGGTTCAGGATGCCGTTCGGGTCGTCGGCCCCGGAACCCACCGCGTCGCGCGTCTCGGGAACGCCGAACAGCATCACGCCGCCGATGCGCTCTTTCGCGGCCTCGGCGACGGCACGGCGCAGCGAGTCGAGCGAGTGCTGCACGATCCCCGGCATCGAGCCGATCGGGCTCGGCTCGGTGATGCCCTCGCGCACGAACATCGGCAGCACGAGCTGAGAGGGGACGAGGTGCGTCTCGCGGGCGAGACGACGGACGGCGGGGGTGCGACGCAGGCGACGCGGGCGGTGCTCGGGAAAACTCATGAGGTCGATTCGTCGGGGGCCAGGGGGAAGCGGGCGACGGCTTCGATGAGCGATTCGACGGTCTGCTTCTCGGCGACCACGTCGACGCTGAGCCCGGCGCGCTTGGCATCCTTGGCCGTGCGCGGGCCGATCGCCGCGATGACGGTGGATGCCGGGATCTCGGGGAACTGCGCAACCACCTGTTCGGCGACCGAGCCGCTGGTCACGAGGATCGCGTTGATACGCCCCGAGTGGACGTCACCGGCGATCTTCTCGGTCACCGGCACGCCGACCGTGCGGTACGCCACGACGCTGCGGACATCGTGGCCCGCCTCGATCAGCAGGCGCGTGAGCACCGGCTTCGCGATCTCGCTGCGCAGGGTCAGCACCTTGCGCGGCTCGGACTCGAGGTCGATCATCTGCTCGGCCATGCCCTGGGCGGAGTTGTCACGCTCGGGGACGAGGTCGACGCGATAGCCGACGGCCTGCATCGCCGCGGCGGTGGTCTCGCCGACGACGGCGACCTTCGTCTCAGCGGGGATGACGGCCCGATAGGCGTAGAGCACGTCGACGGTGGTCGCGCTCGTCAGCGTCAGCCAGTCGAACGCACCCGCGGCCAGGTCGGCGAGCGCCTGCTCGAGGGTCGCCTGGTCGTTCGTCGGCGCGAAGTTGATGAGCGGCGCGATGACCGGAACCGCCCCGCGCTGGCGAAGGCTCGCCGCGACACCGTCTCCCCACGGCCCCCCGCGCGGCACGAGCACGCGGCGGCCGGCGAGCGGTTTGGGCACGCTGCCTGTCGAGGTGGTCGGCGTGTGCCGATGGCCTTCATTCATGTGGTCGACTCTCGTGGTACCAGGTCGGCCGCCCCACGTTCGAGCAACCGACGCGCGGCTTCTCGGCCTATCCGCGCTGCCCGCGCGATGAGACCCCCGTCGTCGGCAGCATCCGCTCCATTGCCACTGCCCGTTTCCCGAGCATACCCCTGCTCGACGCGCCACGGACCGTCGTGTACGGGCTCGGACTCCCCGCGAAGGGGCTCGACGCGCACGGTCCGGTCGATGCCGATGCGATGCGCCCCGTCCAGCGCGTACACGACGGCTCGCAGGCGCAGATCGCCGTCCGCGATCGACGCGTGCGTTCCGACGGGCGCGTGGCATCCGGCATCCAGGACCGACAACACCGTCCGCTCGGCGGTGATCGCCGCGCGGGTGTGCTCGTCGTCGAGCGCAGCCAACGCGGCGAGGGTGTCGGCGCCGATGTCGGCGCGCGTCTCGACCGCGAGCGAGCCCTGCCCCGGGGCCGTCGGCCACTCCGCGAGACCGAGCGCCTCGGCGCGCAGTCCGCCCAGCTCGCCGCCCAGCCGGGAGATGCCCGCGGCGGCCAGGATGACGGCATCCAGCTCTCCGCCGCGCACGCGCGCGAGACGCGAGTCGACGTTGCCGCGAATGTCGTGGATGTCGAGGCGCGGGTTGTGCCGGAGCGCCTGCGCGATGCGGCGCGGCGAACCGGTGCCCACGCGCGCGCCCGCCTCGAGGGCGTGCAAGGGGGTGCCGTCGCGAGTGACCACGACGTCGCGGGCATCCTCGCGCGGCGGTGTCGCGGCGATGACGAGGCCCTCGGGCTGCGCGGTGGGCAGGTCTTTGAGCGAGTGCACGAGGAAGTCGCAGCGACCGGCGGCGAGCGCCTCGCGCAGACCGTTCGCGAACACGCCGCGACCGCCGAGCTGCGAGAGCGACGCGCGATTGACGTCGCCCTCCGAGACGATCGGCACGAGCTCGACCTCGCGGCCCGACGCCGCAGCGACGGCGTCGGCCACCATCTGCGACTGCGCCAGGGCCAGCGCGCTGCGCCGGGTGCCGAGACGCAGGGGGGCGGTCACTGGAGGATCTCGGGGATCTCGTCGAGCGTGACCAGGCGACCGGTGTAGAACGGCACCTCCTCGCGGACGTGGCGGCGGGCCTCGGTGTAGCGGAGGTCGCGCATCATGTCGACGAGGTCGGTGAGCACGTCGGCCTCCATCGGCAGGAGCCACTCGTAATCGCCGAGGGCGAAGGATGCCACGGTGTTGGCGATGACACCCTTGTACGCGGAACCCTTCTTGCCGTGCTCGATGAGCATCTCGCGACGCTCGGCCTCGGGCAGGAGGTACCACTCGTAGCTGCGCACGAACGGGTAGAGGCACAGCCACTGCTGCGCCGGGATACCGCGGAGGAAGCCGGGCACGTGCGAGCGGTTGAACTCCGCGTCGCGGTGGACGCCCATCGCGTTCCAGGTCGGGAGGAGGTTCTTCAGCAGCTCGGTGCGGCGCAGCCGCCGCAGGTCGCGCTGGAGGGCCTGCGGGTCC
The DNA here is from genome assembly GCF_040686055.1 of Microbacterium sp. NPDC086615. NCBI lineage: Bacteria > Bacillati > Actinomycetota > Actinomycetes > Micrococcales > Microbacteriaceae > Microbacterium > Microbacterium sp. NPDC086615. Next base: position 271,609 of record NZ_JBFBJJ010000003.1, on the reverse strand, counting down.
GGGCCGTGGAGCCAGACCATGAGGTCGGCGTCGGCGCGGAGCCCGCTGACGTCGTAGAAGCCGCGGACGGTGACACCGTCGGCCTCGATGAGGGCGGTGAGATCCGCGAGCTCGGTGGCATCCGAAGCGGTCACCGGGTTCTCGGGGTCGCGGCGGAGGATGGCCCAGAGCGTGTAGATGGAGGAGCTGTCGTCGGACATGCCTCTCAGTCTCGTCCGGTGCACGCGGTCGATCAAACCGATTGGCTCACTCCCGAGCCTTTTCGCGCAGCGGGATGCGCCGGTGGGCCGACGGTTGGTACTGTGCCCCGACGGCGTCGGGGGACGCCCGCCGAAAGGGTGCCCCATGTGGCTCTATGACTTCCCCATGTCCGTGGGGTTGCCGCTGTTCATCATCTTCGTCGTCGGGATCTCGTGCGGCATCCTGCTCGTTCTGCGCAAGTGGGTCTTCCGGGTCGCGCCACAGGGTGAGGAGTGGGACCGCGTCCTCAGCTACGCCGTCGGCGCCTACGGCGTCTTCTACGGCGTCACGCTCGCGCTCATCGCCGCGGCGGCCTACGGCAACTTCACCGAGGTCGACGGCATCGTGCTCGAGGAATCGTCGTCACTCGCATCGCTCTACCGCACGGCGACGCTGCTCCCTGAGCCGCAGCAGGACGAACTGCAGAACCAGATCGTGCAGTACACCCGCGCCGTGATCGACGAGGACTGGCCTGAGCAGCGGCGCCTCCAGTTGCCGTCGGAGTCGGATGCCAACATCACCGGCATGCAGAAGGCCATCGACGCCGTGCAGCCGACGTCGGCGGTCGAGGTCGTGTACGTGCAGGAGGCGCTCGAGCAGTTCCGGCAGCTCGTGCACGACCGCCGCGACCGCATCGCGCTGACGCACCTCGCCCTCCCCGGCGTCCTGTGGATCGTGCTGGCGGTCGGCGCGCTGCTGAACGCGGTGCTGCTCGGACTCATCGAGGTGCGGAACCTGCGGATCCACCTCCTGATGTCGGGGATGCTGGCGCTGTTCGTCGCGCTCCTGCTCTACGCGATAGCCGGGTTCGACCACGCCTACGCCGGCCCGATTGCGGTGACGCCGGAGTACTTCCAAGACCTGCTCGACGGGTTGTTCGTCAACGAACCGTAGGCGGATCAGCCGGCGGGCGGTGCCGCGAACCGTCAGGCGGAGTTCGTGGCCGACACGCCGACACCCTCGGGCCGCAAGCGGCATGTCGCCGCCGGACTCCGCACGACGGCACGCGCCCGGCATCCGGAACCGTCGACGCCCCGGGCCTCCCACCGCGGACCGTCAGGCGGAGATCGTGGCCGACACGCCGGTAACCGATGCCCGTCGGCGGCGCGTCGCCGCCGGACTCCGCACGACGGCACGCGCTCGGCATCCGGAACCATCGACGCCCCGGGCCTCCCACCGCGGACCATCAGGCGGAGTTCGTACCCGACACGCCGACACCCTCGGGCCGCCAGCGGCGCGTCGCCCCCGGACTCCGCACGACGGCACGCCCGCGGTATCCGGAACGCCCGCCCGGAACCGCACGACGAAGCGGCCCGCCCCCGACAGAGGAACGGGCCGCTTCGGGGAAACTCAGCGCGTGTACGCGCGGACGATGCCCCAGACCGCGAAACCGACGAGGCTCGCGACACCGGCGACGACCGCTGCGGCCGCGCCCGGGTTGCGCTGAGCGCTCTCGCGCACGTCGCGGATCTTCTGATCGACCGCCTCGCTCGCACGACGCGGGATGTTCGCCTTCTCTTCGAGGGCGGCGAGCGCCGCCTTCAGCTCCGCGCGCGCGGACTGCACCGGGTCGGTGATGCCAAGCGGCACCGCGGTGCGGGGGACGGGGACGGGACGCTCAATACTCACTGCCGGCCTCCTTCACGATGCGGACGTCTTCGGCGATCGCCTCGCCCGGGTTCTCGCGGTTCGAGAGCTTCTTGAACCGCAGCCATCCGAGCAGCGCGAGCACCGCGGTGATGACGATCATCACGCCGAACACGATGAGCGCCGCGGCCCACACCTGCAGCCAGAGCGACAGCAGAGCGATCACGAACGCGAAGAACACGGGGATGGCCCAGAACACCACGATCAACGCGCCGACGAACCAGCCGGCGCCGATCCCGGCGTCCTTCGCCGTGCGCTGCGCCCACGCCTTCGCCCCGTTGATCTCGGCGATGACGAGGTTGCGGACGAGCTCGGGGATGTCGCCGATCAGCGTGAACAGGCTGTCGTCGGAGCGATCGCGGAACCCGCGAGGAGTGGTCATGCCTCAGCTCCCGGACGAGGTGGAGCCGCTCTTGGCCGCACGAGCGCGCGTGGTCGCGGTCTTCTCGGCCTGCTTCGCGTCGTCGACCGAGTCTTCGACCACATCGGCCACCTCGGATGCCGACTGCTTGGCCGCCTTCGCGGCACGCTCCGCGCGCTCCTGGGCCGTGCCGGACTGGGCGGCGGCGCCGGTGACCGACTTCGCGCCCTTCCAGACCACGCCGGGCACGGACTTCAGGGCCGAGACGCCGAAGGCCTTGACCTTCTCGACCTGCCCCTGGACGACAGGCTGTTCCCAGACCTTCTCGGCCTGCGCCTTGATCTGCTCGTACCGCTCGCGTCCCGCGCGTGCACCGAGCACGTAGCCCGCCACGAGTCCGACGACGAGTGCTGCTTTGCCCCTCATGGGGTCTCCTCACGCTCGATCGAGTGCTGGTCGACTCTCACGATAGTCACGTATTCCGATTCCGGCATCCGCCCTTGACAGACCGCGACATCTCCGCGAGGAGAGTGCCGGTCAGTGATGCCACAGGGCGGCGCTGCGGACCCGGTCCGCCTCGGCGCGCGCGTCGGGGATGACCTGGGCGAGCCCCGTCCCCGCGACCCAGGCCCCGGTCACCCCGAGGCCCGTCACCGCGTGCACTGCGCCGCGGGCCGCGGCGGTCTCGGCCGCGCGACCGATGGTGGCCGCGGGTTGCGACTGCACGTAGCGCACGCGCCGCGCGGCGCGGAGGGTGGATGCCGGCAGCTCGACGCCGAACATCGCCGCCGCCTCCGACAGCGCGAGGCGCGCCGCGGCATCGTCATCGAGGTCGGCGGTCGCCGGCTCTTCGCCCTGAGCTCCGAACGACACCCGGACGACGTGGACGCCGGGGTCGGTGGCATCCCGAACCCAGTCCCACTTCGCCGTCGAGTGCGTGAGGGCTTTCGCCACGTGGCTCCCGGGCACGGTGAGCACGCCGGTCCCGCGAGGAGCGGCGTCGAGCACGGGCGCGTCGAGCACGAGGGTGACGACCTCGACCACCGGGGCGACGGGGTCGCCCCCCTCGAGCGCGGGCACGACGGGCGCGAGGAGCGCGCGGGCGGGCCCCTCGGGGAGCGCCACGATGACGGCTTCGGCGTCGAGGGGGTCGGTGTCCCCGGAGATCACGACGCGCCACCCGGTGCCGTTCGGCTCGAAGGCATTGACCGACGCCTCCGTGCGCAGCTCGACGCCGAGCTCGACCAGCTGGGCGACGAGCGCGTCGACGAGGCGCGACATCCCCCCGGCGATGCCCTGCACGGCCCCGCCGGGAGCGGGCGCTTTGCGGCCTTCCGCGACGGGAACGTCGGAGGCCGGAGCATCGGCGGGCTTCGCCGTCGCGCGACTGAGACGCATCTCGGCGACCGCGCCCGACAGCGAGCCCGTCCGGGTGAGGGCGGCATTGAGCCCGGGCGCGGCGAGATCGACGTCGATGTCGTCGGGTCGCGCGGAGTACACCCCGCTCGTGACCGGCGCGACGAGACGGTCGAGCACACGCGCGCCCATCCGGGTGCGGACGAGCGTGCCGAGGCTGCGCTGATGCCCGATCGTCAGCGGCGGCCGCAGGCGATCGAGGTAGGCGCGCCACGTTCCGCTCCACCCGATGATGCGGCGGACGTCGGGAGCGAAGGGATTGTCCGGGATGCCGAGCACCCCGCCCTTCGGCAGAGGAGCCGCCCCGACCCCCGGCACTCCCGCGACCCACGCCCCGGCCGGGTTCGGCGAGACGACGGCGTCGGCGAGTCCGAGCTCGTCGAGGAGAGCGCGGACCACGCCGCCGCGCGTCGCGAAGCTCTCGGCCCCCACGTCGAGAGTGAGCCCCCCGACCTCGGCGGAGCGGACGACGCCGCCGAAGGCCTCGGAGGCCTCGAGGACGGTGACGCGCAGCCCGACCTTGGCGCACTCCCACGCCGCGACGAGGCCGGCGATGCCGCCCCCGGCCACGACGACGTGCGTCTCGGACGCCTGCCGCGCGAGGCGCGCGAGCGGGTCGCTCACGCGTTCGCCCCGAGCTCGGGCTCGCCGTGCACGAGCTCGCCGTGGGCGTGCGCGACGATCCGGGTCAGCACGTCGGGGTCGGTGTCGGGGGGAACACCGTGGCCCAGGTTGAGGATGTGCGCGCGCGCCGCGCGTCCGCGCGCGAGCACGTCGTCGACGTGGGCTTCGAGGACGGGCCACGGGGCTCCGAGCAGCGCCGGGTCGAGGTTGCCCTGGAGCGTCACGTCGGGGCCGACGAGAGCCGCGGCCTCGTCGAGCGGCATCCGCCAGTCCACACCGACCGCGTCGGCGAGGCCGCCCAGGCGCATGTCGTCGAGGAACGCCCCGGTGCCCACACCGAAGTGGATGCGCGGAACCTCGATGCCCTCGAGCGCCTCTCGCGAGTGCGGAGCGATGAACTTGCGGAAGGTCGCGGGCGACAGCGACCCGGCCCACGAGTCGAACAGCTGTACCGCCTGCGCACCGCCGTCGATCTGCGCGTCGAGGAACGCGCGCGAGACTTTCGCGAGCCACCCCGCGAGACGGTGCCACGACGCGGGGTCGGCGTGCATCATGCCGCGCGCCCGCAGGTGCTCCTTCGAGGGGCCGCCCTCGACGAGATAGGCCGCGAGAGTGAACGGCGCCCCGGCGAAGCCGATCAGGGGCACGGCGTCGTCAAGCTCGGCGGTCACGAGCCGGGCTGCCTCGCGCACCGGCTCCGCGGCTGCTGCCACGTCGTCCGGGTCGATCGCCGTGATGCGCGCGACGTCGTCGGCCGTGCGCACGGGGTCGGCGAACACCGGGCCGCGACCGGGCTCGATCACGACGTCGACACCGGCCAGGCGAAGCGGCACGACGATGTCACTGAAGAAGATGGCGGCATCCACGTCGTGGCGCCGGATCGGCTGCAGCGTGATCTCGGCCGCGAGGTGCGGGGTGAGGCACGCGTCGAGCATGCGGGTCCCGACGCGCAGCTCGCGGTACTCGGGGAGCGAGCGCCCCGCCTGCCGCATGAACCAGACGGGCTGCCGTTCGGGACGGTCGCCGCGGAGGGCGCGCAGAAGGGGGGCATCGGGGGTGGCCATGGCATCCATTCTCCCATCGGGCGTACGCGCGAAAAGGGGATGCCTCGACGTCGAGCGGCCGTCCGGAACACCCCTCGCACCCCGGGCGTAGAATGATCGGGTGCTGCTGTGCGTCAGCGCGAGTCACAAGACCGCGTCCTTCGAGCTCCTCGAGCGACTCAGCGTACCCAGCAGCCCCGTTGCACCCCTGATCACCGAGCACGGCGGCGAGTGCGTGCAGGGAGCGGTCGTCGTCGCGACCTGCAATCGCTTCGAGGCGTACGTCGACATGGACGAGCCGGTCACCGCGGGTGTCGCGCTCGGCGTCGAAGCAACCCTCGCCGCGATCGAGAGCGCCACGGGCGTCCCGGCTCGCGAGCTCGAGGGCTCGTACACCGTTCTCGGCGGCAGCGAGGTCGCGGAGCACCTGTTCGCCGTGGCATCCGGACTCGAATCCGTCGTCGTCGGCGAGGGCGAGATCGCCGGCCAGGTACGCCGCGCGCTGACCGAGTCGCGCGAACAGGGCACCACGTCGGCCGAGCTCGAGCGGCTCTTCCAGCGGGCATCCGAGGCTCAGCGCGGCGTGAAGAACTCCACCGCGATCGGCCGCGCCGGGCGCTCGCTCGTGCGCCTCGGTCTCGAGCTCGCGAGCAGCCGCATCGCCGACTGGTCGACGCAGCGCGTGCTGCTGGTCGGCACCGGCGCCTACGCCGCCGCGACCGTCGCCGCCCTGCGCGACCAGGGCGCCGAGAACATCTCAGTGCACTCCCCCTCGGGGCGCGCCGCCAAGTTTGCCGCGAAGCACGGCCTGCGCGCCGTGTCGGCCGAGACGTTCCCCATGGCCGTCGCGCACGCCGACCTCGTGATCACGTGCACGACGAGCGAGCACCACGTCGTCAGCGCCGCGACCTTCGCCGCGGGCCGCACCGCGGTCGAAGCGGCCGCTCCCGCCGCGACCGGCTGCCCGGTCGACCACTCCGGTCGCCGTCTGGTGATCGATCTCGGCCTGCCCCGCAACGTCGACCCCGACGTCGCCACGGTGCCCGGCGTCGACCTGCTCGACCTCGAGACCATCCGCCTGCACGCCCCGCTCGAAGAGCTGCAGGCGACGGATGCCGCGCGCGACCTGGTCCGCGACGCCGCACGCCGCTTCGTGTCGGTGGGAGAGCGTAAGAACATCACCCCCGCCGTCGTCGCCCTGCGCGCGCACGTCTTCGGCGTCCTCGACGCCGAGGTGGCGCGCGTCCGCGCCCGCGGCGACGAGGGCGGGCAGACCGAGCAGGCCCTCCGCCACCTGGTCGGCGTGCTGCTGCACACCCCGACGACGCGCGCGCACGAGCTCGCCGAGACCGGGCGCGCCGACGAGTACATCGACGCGCTGTCGGCCCTGTTCGGCATCGAGGTCGCGGACTCCGCCGCCTCGGCCGAGCGTCCGGTGGCGGACGCGGGCTGACGCGTTCCGCCGAGTGGCCGGGCCACGCCGTGACCGGCGGAGGACCTGGGCCGAGCGGAGGACCGAGCCCCGGCATCCGTCCTCCCTTCGTCCCCAGTCCTCCGGCTGGCACCGGCACCGGGCTGCGGCATGTTCCGCGAGCCGGCGGAGGAGGTTCCGGGAGCGGAGGACCGCCGCCGCGGCATCCGCCCTCCCGCCGCCGAAACTCCTCCCGTGGCGGGCTGCGGGGGCGTGACCGGCGGAGGATCTGGGACAAGCGGAGGACCGGCCCCCGGCATCCATCCTCCGGTCGTCCCAGATCCTCCGGCTGGCACGAAAGTCGGCGACGAAGCAGACACCCCGTCGGGCAGGATGAATGCCATGAGCACTCCCGCATCCGAGGTGTACCGCGTCGCCGGGGAGAAGCGCTCCGGCAACGGCCTGCGCTGGGCCGCGACGGTGGTCATGGGGCTCTTCGACGCCGGGACCGATGCGCCGTCGGTGAGCGAGGTCGTGATCCGACGGGCGGACGGCTCGCTCGTGAAGCGGCTTCCGCCGGGAGACGTCGAGCACTTCGAGAAACAGCTCACCGAGGTCACGGCCGACCTGGACACGATGGATGCCGTGCCTTTCGCGCGGAAGTGGATCGCCGAGCCCGAGTGAGCCGGGCGGGTCCGCGCGAGAATGGACGCATGAGCCTGCACATCACCGACGACCCCGCCGCCGACGACCTGCTCTCGAGCAATCCCCTCGCGCTGCTGATCGGGATGCTCCTCGACCAGCAGGTCGCGATGGAGACCGCCTTCGCCGGACCGCTCAAGATCCAGGAGCGCACCGGATCGATGGATGCCGCGGCCATCGCGCATGAGAACCCCGACACCTTCGCGGCTGCTTTCGCGCAGTCTCCCGCGGTGCACCGCTTCCCGGGGTCGATGGCGAAGCGCGTCCAGGCGCTGTGCGCCGCGATCGAGCAGGACTGGGAAGGGGACGCCGCGGCGATCTGGACACGCGACGACCCCGACGGCGCGACGGTGTTGAAGCGCCTGAAGGCGCTGCCGGGATTCGGCGAGCAGAAGGCCAAGATCTTCCTCGCGCTCCTGGGCAAACAACGCGGCTTCACGGGCGCGGGGTGGCGCGACGCCGCCGCTCCGTACGGCGAGGACGGGTCGTTCCGTTCCGTCGCCGACATCACGAGCCCGGAGTCGTTGACCAAGGTGCGCGAGTTCAAGCGCGCGGCCAAAGCAGCAGCGCGCGAGAACGCTTCCTGACTCCTCCTCCCCAAGATGAGGGTTTGGGGAGAGTCATCCACATCGGCTTCCTCGGCCGTGCCGACCTGATTAATGTCGACTCGTTCGTCATCCCCGATTCACGACCCGAAGGGTGGTCTCTCGTGAAGTTCGCAATGGGTTCCAGCACGCTGGGCGTGCTGAGCAAGGCAACATCGGGCTCGAGCGACGAGCTCTCACTGCTCGTCCGCCAGCTCTTCGAGGCCGCAGAGCCTCTTGAAGGACAGTTCCAGGGCGCCGGCCGCGCGGCCTTCGATCGCTTCAAGTCCCGCACCGACGAGATCTCGGCCGAGCTCAAACTCTCCCTCGACGGGGTGCTCACCGGCATCACGGGCATGGACCGCTCGTTCCAGGAGGGCGAGGCGGCCATGGTCGACGAGACCACGAGCCTCGAGTCCGGTTCGTCGTTCGACGCCGCGCGCTTCGGCGCACGCTGAGAGAAGGAGACGCCCGCATGGTGAACCAGGCAGATCGTCGCGACTACTCGGTCGCCGCCTCGCAGAACGCTCAAGACAACTTCAACCGCATCGCGGCCCAGCTCGAGTCGCTGATCGATCAGCGCGACCGCGACGTGCAGGCGGCGATGGCCGACTACGCCGCCGACGGGGTGTCCGAGGACTACCACGGCAAGGAGGTGCGCTGGAAGAACGCCGCCGCCGAGGTGCGTGGCATCATCCAGACCCTGCGCTCGTCCCTCGAGCGCAACGATGAGGCCGCACAGACGGCGCTGGGCAAGGCTCGCGCCGCCGTCGAGTCGATCGGCTGACACGCGACAGAACGGCGTCGGGCGTTCGCGTCCGACGCCGCCGCCGTTTCACGGGGGTTCCCGGACCCGTCCGTAAAACGGGGCGAGATGCGCCACGGATCGCGCTCCCGAGATGTAGAAAAGACGCCCCTCAGGGGAAGACTTCCCGCGTGATCAAGCCCGCGGGGCCGGGCAAGACGCATGAATGACGCATGAAGAAGGTACTGGTCGGTGTCCAGGGAGGCGGCATGACCACGAACGAGGCGCTGCGCCTCGCCGACGTCGACCCGCTCGTGTTCACGCAGCGGGCGCACGCGGGGCAGCTCATCGGCGCGGTGGCGCTCGACGTCGTGATGCCCCTCGCCGTCTTGGCCGCGGGCATCGCCGTCGCGATCGCCGGTCTGCCCGTCGTGGGGGCGATCCTCATCGCCGTTGCACTCGTCCTGCTCGGGGTCGCGGTCTGGCTGCTCGGCCGCACCGGGCGCACGCTCGGGGCGGCGACCGTCGACATCCGCATCGTCCGCCGGTCGACGGGAGCGGCGGCCGGATCTCGCCCCCTCCTCGCGCTCGTCAGCGGAGCTCTGGGAGCCTACGATCTCCGGCGCGGCCGCGACCCGTTCGCCCCCGCCATCGCCGCGTTCGCGTTCCCCGACGACGGCGGTGGGGCCCCGGCATCCGTCCGTCCGCGACGCGGGATGGTGCCGACCCTGGCTCTCGACTCGGGCGAACGCCTCTCGCTCGATGCGGCGCTGGTGCTCGGCCGCGATCCGGTCGCTCCGCCCGACGCCCCCGCGCAGGTGTACCGGTGGGCCGACATGTCCCGCACGCTGTCGAAGTCGCACGTGCGCCTCGAGTGGGACGGTCGGCAGGTGTGGGTCACCGACCTCGGTTCGACCAACGGCACGCTCGTACGCGGCGCCGGAGCATCGACGCCGCTCCTCGCGCACCAGCGCACGCCCGTGCCCGGGAACGTGACGCTGGAGATCGGCGATCGCGTGTTGACCATCCGAGAGGCAGGCCACTGATGCCCGACCAACGCGACGCGGTGCTCATCGAGCAGGCGAAGATCCAGCGCATGCGTCTGGGGTCGGCCCTGCTCTACGGCCACATCGGCGAGCGCCGCACCGTCAACGATCACGCGAAGCGCCTGATGGGCACGATCGTCATCGCCGCCGTCGCGTGCGCCGCATGCGTCGGGGTGTCGTTCGTCTCTCAGCTGCTGAGCGAGCGAGCGGAGACCTCGTCGACCGTGCAGACCCCGTCGACCGTCCCCACCCCGACCGGAGCCCAGACCCCGTGAGCATCTACACCCGCGTGACCGTGGCGGGCGCGCAGCGCCGTGTCGAGGTCGTCGTCCCCCGTACCGAGCCCCTCGGCGCGGCTCTCCCGCGCCTCATCGACCTGCTCGGCGAGACCGCGGGAACCGTGGCGCGGCCGCTCGCGGTCGTCGCGCCGGACGGTGAGCAGATCGATGTCGCCCTGACCCCGCAGCAGCTCGACCTCGTCGACGGCTCGCTCGTGCGCCTCGTGCGACTGGATGCCGCGCCCCCGCCTCCCGTCGTGATCGACGTCACCGACGCCGCCGCCGACGCGCACGACGCGCGGCCCGACCGGTGGGACGGCCGCTCACGCGCGATCGCGGGCTCCGTCGGGATCGCGGTGGCCTTCGCCCTGGCCGGATGGACGGCGCCCTGGAGCGCGCCGGCCGTCGGCGCGTTCAGCCTGCTCGGGGCCGCGCTGTTCCTGCTCGGGGTGACGATCGCGCTCGGTCTCGGCGGTCTCCGCCGACTGTCGGTGTGCGTGGCGGCGGCTGCCGCGGGACTCGTTCTACCGGTGGGCACCGCGACCTCCGCCGCGATCGCGGGCGCTGGATACCCGGCCACCGCCACCCTCGTCGCCGGAATCGCCGCGGCGATCGCGGTCGGCTCGACCGCCGTCGTACTGGCCGTGGGAGTCGCTCATCGTCGACGGGGAGCGGCTGCCGGAGGCGCCGTGGGCGCCGTCCTTGCCTCGCTGCTCCTCGGTCTGGTGCTCGCGCGGGTCGACGTGGTCTCGGCAGCAGCGATCACGGGCGTCGTGGCGGCCTTCGCGACGGGCCCGCTGCCCTGGATCGCGCTGGGAGCAGCCGGCCTCACCGACCTCGATCAGCGCGCCGCCGAGGGATCGCCGCCCAGCCGCCGCCGCACCTTCGCGGCGATCGACGAGGCCTACGCGGCGCTCACGTGGAGCGTGGCGGCCACCGCGTCGATCATCGGCGTGACGGGCGTGGTCCTCGCCCTCTCCGGCACGATCTGGACCGAGCTGCTCGCGCTCGCCCTGTTCCTCGTCGCCGCGCTGCGCACGCGCGCCTTCCCCCTCCGCTCGCACGGCTGGCTCCTGTGGGCGGCGGGCGGCGCCATCGCGGCGGCAATACTTCTGGTGCTGCTGTCCGGGGATCGAGCGTGGATCGGCACCGTCGTGGCCGTCGGGGGAGCCGCGATCATCGCGGCAGCGGTGCTCGTCCGCCCCCGCGCGCACGTCCGCGCACGCCTCCGCGGAGTGGGCAACATCATCGAGTCGCTCGCGGTCCTCTCCCTGCTCCCCCTGCTCGTCGGAGCCCTCGGCGTGTACGCCGATCTGCTGGCGATGTTCGGCGGTCGGCCGTGACCGTGCTCGACGCCCGCGCCGTCGCCGCCGCCGTGTTCGGCAGCGGCGCCAACGGGCGTATCGAACTGACCGCCTGGGATGCCGCGATCCGCGGCAGTCTGTCGACCACGCGTCGCATCGGGGTGCTGTCCCTGTCGCCCGGGGCCGGGACGAGCACGGTCGCCCACCAGCTCACGCGGGCCGTCGCCGCGCGGCGGAGCGCCCCCGTGCTCGCGGTGGACGTCTCGTCCGGTGACGACGGACTCGGCGCACGCCTCGGCGCCGCGCCCGTCGGTCCCAATGAGACGCGCGCGGGAGCGCGCACCACCGCCGAGGCGTTGTCCGGACTCGAGGTCGCCGACGGGGTGGTCGCGCTGCGCCCGCGCGACAGCACGGACGCGGTCGGCACCTGGCTCGGTGAGGCCGCCCCCATCACCCGCTTCTTCGACGTCGCGATCACGGACTTCGGGGTTCGGCATCCGCTCGTCGACCTCGCCGCGTGCGCCGCGCTGTGCGACGTCGTGTGCCTCGTCAGCGACGGACGTCGGTCGCCGGTCGAGCACGCGCGGTCCGTGGTGACCGCGATCGCCGGCCTCCCGGAGGCGCCGACAGTCGTGCTGGCGCTCGTCAACCACGCCCGCGAGGGCGACGCCGTGGCCCGCGCCGTCGCCACAGGAACGCCGCATCCCGTGATCGCCGTACCGTTCGACCCGGGCCTGCGAGCGGGTGGCGCCGCACGCCGCTCGCTGACGCACCGCGCCCTCGTGCGACTGGCCGCTGCCCTGGTGCGCGCCGAGGGGGCGGCCGCGTGAACGTCCGGATCGTGCACCGCCCGGCGCGGATCAGCGAGCCCGTGGTGCCCGCCGACGACGTCGTGCTCGCGCCGCCCCCGCCGGTCGGCGAAGGGCCGACCGGCTTCCCGCTGCAGTCTCTCCTGCCGATCGTCGGGAGTCTGTCGTCGATCACCATGATCGTGCTGCTGCGCAACAACCCGCTCATGGTCGTGGTCGGTGCCGTCATCCTCGTCGTCGCGCTCGTCGGCGGTCTGGGCCTGGCCTTCACGCAGCGGGGCAACGCCGCGCGCCAGCGGCGTGTGCAGCGCGAGCGCTATCTCGACTACCTCGAGGAGACGCGCGAGACGGTGCGGGAACGGGCCGACCGCCAACGCGACGCGGCCTTGGCCCTCAACCCCGCCCCCGGCACTCTCGTCGAGATCGGAGCGGATCCGGCGCGGCGCTGGGAACGACGCCCCGGCGACGCCGACTTCCTGCGCGTGCGAATCGGAACGGGCGACCTCCGGGCTGTCGAGGTGGCCCTGCCCGCCGAACAGAACCCGGTGCAGCCCTTCGACCCGGTCATGCGCGAGTCGGCGGAACGGATGGTCCGCCTCGCGGGGGTCGCCCAGGGGATGCCCGCCACCGTCGACCTGGAGGGCGGAGGACACGTGTCGATCGTCGGAGACCGAACCGACACCCTGCCCGTCGCGCGCGCCCTCGTGGCCCAGATCGCCGCGTTCCATTCGCCCGATGACGTGCACATCGCGGCCGTCGTCGCGCCGCACCGGCTGGACGATTGGCGCGGACTCGACCTCGTCCCCCACCTGTCGTCGGACGCTGCTCCGACCGGAGCCGTCGCCGCGCGGCGCCTCGCTCCCCGTCTCGACGACCTCCTCTCACTCCTGAGCGCCGAACTCCGCGACCGCGTCGCGACCGCCGCCGCCTCCCGGCGCGCGGGGCGTCGCACGAAGCCGGGCCGCCTGATCGTCGTCATCGACGAGGGCGACGGCGCGGCGAGCACCGTGCCCCGTCTGGACGCAGCGCTGAGTCTGGCCGACCTCGGCATCACCGTCGTCCACGTGGTGGACGACAGGCTGAAGGAACCCCCACCGTCGGGGTGCGCGTAACCGTCGCGGAAGGCATCGCCACGATCGAGACACCGGGTTCGGGTGAGGCCCCGGCAACCGGCATCCGGATCGACCCGGTCTCGAGCGAGGCGCTCGAGGTGATCGCGCGCCCGCTCACGGGGCTCCGCCTCACCCGCACCTCCGCCGAAGACGCCGGCACCTCTCTCGCCCCCGATGTCACGCAGCTTCTGGGCGTGGACGACGTGGATGCCATCGACGTGAAGGCCTCGTGGCGGGTGCGCAGCGCCGCGGAGTTCCTTCGCGTGCCCATCGGCGTCGACGACCGGGGCGGCCCGGTGCTGCTCGACCTCAAGGAGTCGGCGCAGCTCGGGATGGGTCCGCACGGGATCTGCATCGGCGCGACCGGCTCGGGAAAGAGCGAGCTCCTGCGCACGCTCATCCTCGGGCTCGCCCTGACCCACTCGCCCGACGACCTCAGCATGATCCTCGTCGACTACAAGGGGGGCGCGGCGTTCGCGCCGTTCTCGCGGCTCCCGCACGTCGCGGGCATCATCGACAACCTCGCCGACGACCCGCAGCTGACCGAGCGCGCTCGGTCGAGCATCCAGGGCGAGGTCGTGCGTCGGCAGCGCCTGTTGAAGGATGCCCGGAACGCGGCATCCATCGGTCACTATCGCCAGATGCGTCGCGAGCGACCCGACCTGCCCGCGCTGCCACACCTCTTCCTCGTCATCGACGAGTTCGGCGAGCTGCTGACCGCCGAGCCCGACTTCGTCGAACTTCTGCTGACGATCGGGCGCATCGGCCGCTCGATCGGTGTGCACCTGCTGCTCTCGAGCCAGCGCATCGAGGGTGGCCGCCTCCGCGGTCTCGACACGTACCTCTCGTACCGCATCGGTTTGCGCACCTTCTCGGAGGCCGAGTCGGCCGTCGTGCTCGACACCCCGGATGCCTTCCACCTCCCCGCCATCCCCGGTTTCGGCTACCTGAAGGTCGACACCTCGGTCTACACCCGCTTCCGCGCCGGTTACGTCTCGGGACCGGTTCCCGACCCCGTCGAGGCCGGACCGCGGCACGACGACGCCCCGCCGGTCCTGCCGCTTCCCGCCTACGACCTCCCCGCGCACGAGGTCGAGGCCGAGGAGTTCGACAGCGCCGAGCCCGAGACCCCGACCACCGGCCGCACGCTCGTGCAAGCGGCGACCCAGCGTCTCGCCCGCGGCGTCACCCGCACGCGGCCGGTCTGGCTGCCGCCGCTGCCGCCCATTCTCACGCTCGGCGGCGTGCTGCCGCAGGCCGACGGCGCCGGGACGCTCCGTGCCCCGATGGGCCTCCTCGACAACCCCTCCACGCAGACGCAGTCGCCGTGGATGCTCGACCTCACCCGTTCCGGCGGACACGTGTCGATCACCGGAGCACCTCAGTCGGGACGCTCGATGTTCCTGCGCACCCTCGCGGCGTCGCTGTCGTTCACGCACTCGCCGCGCCAGGTCAGCATCTACGGCATGGACCTCACCGGCGGCGGCCTCGCCCGCATCGAGCCGTTCCCGCACGTCGGCGGTGTCGCCACGCGCGGGCACCGCGAGCGCCTCACGCGACTGCTCGAGGAGCTCACCGCGATGCTCGCGACGCGCGAGCGCGTCTTCCGCGACCACGGTCTCGACTCTCTCGCCGACATGCGCCGCCAGCACGCACAAGGGCGTCTGCCCGAGCTGCCGAGCGCCGACGTCGTTCTGCTCGTCGACGGGCTCGGGGCGCTGCGCCAAGACTTCGACGACCTCGAGGCGCCGCTCGCCCAGCTTCTGGAGCGGGGCGGGAGCTTCGGCATCCATGTCGTCGTCGCCCTCTCGCGCTGGAACGAGCTGCGGATGAACCTCCAGGGCCTCATCGGCACGCGCCTGGAACTGAAGCTCAACGATCCCGCCGATTCGCAGATCGCGCGCAAGCTCTCGACGACCCTCAAGGCCGACCAGCCGGGCCGCGTGCTCACCGACGACAAGCTGTTCGCGCAGATCGCCCTCCCCCTCCTCGAAGAGGTCGACGACGGCGACACCGGCGAGGCGCTCGAACAGCTCGCGCGCGAGAGTGCGGCGCGCTGGGGCGGTCAGGGGGCGGCGCCGATCCGCCTGCTGCCCGAAGAACTGTCGGCGGCCGAGCTGCCCGATGCGATCGACGAACCGGATGCCGTGCCCCTGGGGCTCCGCCAAGACACGATGCAGCCCGTGCTCCTCGATGTCGTCACGCGCGACCCGCACCTGCTCGTGCTGGGCGACAGCCACTGCGGCAAGACCACCGCCCTCCGCGGGATCGTGCGCGGCACGATCGACCGGCACACCCCGGAAGAGCTCGTCGTTGCGCTCATGGACGCGCGCGGGGAGCTGGTGTCGGAGGTGTCGGACGCGTACCTCGGCGGACACGCGTCGTCGGGACGACAAGCGCGCCTGCTCGCCGAGTCGATCGCCGTCGAGCTCGAGAAACGCCAGAGCGACCGCGACTCGGGCCCGCGGATCCTGGTGATCGCCGACGACTTCGACATCCTCTCCGCCGGCGGCACCGAGCCCCTGCGCCCGTTGCTGCCCTACCTCGCCTCGGCTCGCGATCTGCGCCTGAACGTCGTGGTCAGCCGGCCGGTGGCCGGCGCCGCGCGCGCGATGTTCGATGCGGCGCTGCAGGGCATCCGCGACACCGGAGGCACGGCTCTGATCATGTCAGGCGACCGTTCCGAGGGCGCGATCCTGCCGAAGCTCTACGCGGAGCCCATGATCGCCGGCCGCGGCCGCCTCGCGCGGCGCGGCGAGCGGCCGACGCTGGTGCAGGTGGCGAACTTCGTCGCCGGGGAAGGGGCGGCGGCGGATGCGCGCGCGGGTGTCGCGGCGGGTGGGACGGCGGGTGGGACGGCGGGTGGGACGGCAGGGGCGGCCGCGGGTGCGACGGCGGGCGCGGCGACGGGTGCGACGGCGGGTGGCTCAACGGTGACGGGCGGCGCGGCGGCGGGCGGCGAGACAGCAGACGTTCATGACGCGGCAGCGGGCGGTGCCGCCGCGCGGGCTGACGATGCGGCGGTGGGCGGCGACACCGCCGACCTCGGCGACGAGGCGATCGTCGGCGACACCGCGGTGAAGTCGCGGGCCGACGGGGGTCGGCGCGCCGAGGGCACGGCATCCGGTCCCCGTCCTGCCGGGACGGACGCCGAGGATCCGCCGCTGACGCGACGCAGAAGAGCCAACCGCGCGCCGTAGTCCTCGGTGCCGGCGGATGATGGCGGCGGAGGCGAGACATGCGGCCCACCTCTGCGCGCACGGGAGTTGGCCTCGTCGTTTCTTCCAAACTGGTCGACGCGAGAAACGACCGCGTCGCGCGGAGGAGGACCGACGCTCCAACCGACGTTCAAGTCACTTGGAGCGTCAGGCTCACGCTCCAACTCGAGTTACAACCGCGCCATGACGCTCCAACTGAAACGCCCAGTTAGTTGTAGCGTGGATGCATGGATGCAACCCGATTTGTCGACTCCGCATTCGGATACGCCACGCGCGAGCCCGGCAAGAAGGATGCGTTCGTCTATTACCTCCCCAGGCCCATCCCGCGCCAATTGAACCTGTCGAGCGTGGTCGTCGCCGCACTCTCCGAAGCGGACGCGGCTCTCGGACATCTGCAGGGACTGGGCATGCTCATCACCGACCCGAGCCTGCTCATCGGCCCGTACCTTCGGCGTGAGGCGCTCGCGAGCTCTCGAATAGAGGGCACCCAAGCATCGCTATCCGAGGTGTTCCAAGCAGAGATCGACACCGACGCGCGCAACGACGACACCGCCGAAGTCCACCGCTATCTTCAGGCGACGCATCAGGCCTACACGTTGGCAGCAACGTTGCCGATCACCCAGAGACTGATCCTTCAGGTCCACGAAACCCTCTTGACTGGGGTGCGGGGCGAGGAGAAATCGCCTGGGGAGTTCCGACGCTCCCCCGTCTGGGTGGGCCGCGCTGGCGCTACGCCGACGTCCGCAACATTCGTACCGCCGCTCCCCCAACACCTGGGCGACCTCCTCGCGGATTGGGAGCGGTTCGTCAACGACGACGGTCGCGCCCTGCCGGCGCTCGTGCAGGCCGGGCTCATGCACTACCAGTTCGAGACGATCCACCCGTTCCTCGACGGCAACGGCCGAATCGGGCGGCTGCTCATCAACCTCCTTCTCATGGAACGCAAGCGCCTTCCCCTGCCGCTGCTATACCTCTCGAACTACTTCGAAACCCACCGGGAGGAGTACTACGAGCGGCTTCAGGCCGTGCGTGAGAAAGCCGACATCGAGGGATGGCTCACGTTCTTCCTCGAGGCCGTTCGCGCACAAGCTGACGACGCCGTCGACCGCTCCCGCAGGCTGATTTCCATTCGCGAGCGATATCACTCGGAAGCCATCAAGGAGCGTTCGAACCTGCCGCGGCTCGTCGACATCATCGTTCGGAACCCGTTCGTTACGGTCAAGTCAGTCGAAGACGAGCTCCAGATGACCAACCAAGGAACACGCCTGCTCATCAAGAACGCTGAGAAGCGAGGCTGGCTCCGCTCCCTAGGAACGCACGGCAGGGGCGGGCGCGAACGATGGTACGCGCCCGCGATCTTCGAGGTCATCGACATGCCGATGGGCTACGAGGGCTGACGGGCAACGCGAGGACGCTCCTTCGAGTTTTCGGTTACCGTCAGTGGGCCTCCGACACGCGCAGATTCGGAGATGAGCGTCAGATTCGGACCTGCCCGGTGCATCGATCCGAATCTGCTGCTCATCTCCGAATCTGGTCCGCCGCCTCGGCGCTGAGCGGCCGCGCCACCTCAGCGCAGCGCCGCCGCGCCACCTCAGCGCAGCGCCGCATCGCGCGTCAGCGCAGCGCGCGAATCGCGAGGGCCGCGGCCTTCACCTCGCGGATGCGGCGCTCGTATGTGGCCGCGACGATGATGAGGAGCACACCCGCGATCCCGAGCCAGAGCCACCACAGGCCCGACACGCTCTCGTAGATCGACGCGATCCAGGGCCAGAGCTGGGCGACGGCGTGCACGATCAGCACGACACCGCCGAGCAGCACCGGGGCCTGCAACCTGAAGCGCGCACCGACCAACAGCACGGCGAGGGCGACCACGCCGAGCCCGATCACGCGCCAGAGCACGTTGTCGCCGACGAAGTCGAACAGCAGCGACGGGATGAGCAGCAGCGCCAGCCCCACGCCGAGGGCCGGCCAGCTGCGCAGCTCGGGACGGGCGCGGAGAGAGCGGATGCCGTGCCACACGAGCACGGCCGCGATCGGCGCTGTCACGAGTTCGACCGGATCACCGGACCCCGTGGCGAGGGCGACCGCTCCCACCGCAGCCGCGACGCCCACGCTGGCCCAGAACACGAGCGAGCGGTGCACGCCGCTCCAGAGAATCGCGACGGCGAGGATCGCGAGGATCGTCAGCGCGGCGCGAAGACTCTCGTCACCCGTGGCCGTGAGCCGCAGCGCGGAGAGGACCCCCGCGAATCCCAGCGCCGTCAGCGCGGCCGACGGAGAAGCGAACGCCGGGACGGCGTCGCCCCGACGCTGCAGAAGAACCGCGACCACCACGAGGGGGACCGCCACCGCGAGCATCCACGCGTCGAAGGCGGGCCGGTCGAGGTCGACGACCCCGCGCACGCCGCCCGCGACGACGAGAGCCAGAGCCGCCACACCGAGCGTCGGCAGGACCAGCGGACGCAGCACGTCGCGCGTCACGAGCGCCGCCACGAGCAGAAGAACGACAGCGGCGGCGAGGACCGAGATCGCTCGAGGGAGCTCGTCGGTGACGAGGGCCGCAGAGGGGAGGAGCGCCACGGCGAGCCCGAGGCTCGCGAGACCCGTGGCCACCGGAGAGAGAGGCCGAGCGCGCAGCGCCGCTGCGGCCGCGACGAGGACGGCCGCGAGGGGAAGCGTCATCCCCTCGACCGGGCGGATGCCCGCGCCGAGGCCGGTCACGGCGACGAGCGCCGCGCCACCGAGGAGGACGGATGCCACCGGGATTCCCGCCAGCGCGTGCCGGACCCGCAGGACCGCGGCGCCGGCAGCACCGAGCACGAGGACCGCCAGAACAGCTCGCACGATCGGGCCGCCATCGACGCCGACGAGCACCGTCTCGCCGATCGCGAGAACGACCGCTGCCGCGATGACCGCCCCTCGACCGAGGGGTAGCGTCCAGGGCTCCGAACGACGCCCGCAGCCCACGGCCGCGGCAGTCAGGGCTGCGGCGACCACGAGCACGAACGCGTCGAGGAGAGGGCCCCCGGATGCACCGCGCTCCGCCGCGTGGAGAAGCTGCGCACCCCCCACGAGAAGCAACGACAGCGCGCCCGCGGCGGCGACCGCGAGCGGGAGCACGTCGGGCGTCCGCGGCGGGCGAACCCAGGAACCGGCGACGAGGATCACCGCACCCAACACACCGGCGACGACCACGCGAACGGTGTCTTCGGCATCCGTCACCGCCGAGGGGACTAGCGCCAGCGCTGTCCCGGCGAAGGCGATCACGGCGGGCGGGGCGACCGAGCGCCCGCCGACGCGGCGACGCGCACGCTCATTCGCGGCGGCCAGCAGCACGAGAGCACCCGCGAGCGGGAGCGTGTACGCCTCGACGGTCTCGACTCCTTCGGACGAGAGCTGCAGCCAGAGCGCGCCCGTCGCGAGCGCGACCGCGAGCCACACGAGATGGCGCCGCACACCCCGCGAGACGAAGAGTCCGTCCGCGTCGACGGACCAGATCAGGGCGGTGATCGCGACGATCAGGAGCGGGAGCCAGAAACCCGCGCGAGGGGCGAATGCCGTCACCGACAGGAGAGCGACCGCGGCGGTTCCGGCGTCGGTGAGGATCCGCGTGCGAACGTCACCGCGCAGGACGACCAGCACGACGGCAGCGGTGAGGAGGCCGACGGACGCGACCGCGACGCTCGCCACCAGCTCGACCGGCTCGAGCGGGCGGATGATCGCAAGAGCCGCCATCGTCGCGAGCAGCGGCCACACGACCGCTGCCCCGGGCCGCAGAGCCGCCCAGGCGCGGCACGCGCGGCCGAGGACGATCCACGCGGCGGCCGCGGTGGCCACGACGCCGACCCCGGTCCACCACGTCGACGCGGCGCGATCGGTGTTGCCGAACACCGCGAAGACCGCCGCCGACAGGAAGACGATCGCGAGTCCCACGGAGGCAGCCGCCTCGCGCTGCCCGGCGTCCCATCCACGCGGAGGCGCGAGCGGACCACTCCAGGGCGCCAGGGCGAGCAGCAGGCAGATCGACGCGACAGACCCGACGGCTTCGAGCGGCCCGAGACCGAGGACCTCGAGACCGAGCCCCTCGAGCACGGCGGCGGGGGCGAGCCACGCGCTGCCTGCCGCGAAAGCGACGAACACCCCGGTCGAGGGCACGCGTACCGCCGGGGTGACGGATGCCAGCATCCAGAGCACGACGAGGAACCCCAGCGTCGCGACGGTCCACGCCAGAGGCGACGAGAACGACAGGACCCAACCGGTCAGGAGCGCGAGGCTCCCCGCCACGGCGGACACCGCGACACCGCCCCGTCGTCGCCGCAGAAGCACCACGCCGGTGATCGCCAGCGCGATGTACCAGAGGACGATCGCGAGGCCGACGCGCCACTGCGGGCCGACGAGGAGCAGGACGCCCGCCGCCGCCCACCACACGACGACACGGCGGCTCGCGCCGCGGCCGGTAAGACGCCACACGAGAGCGGCCAGCACCACCGCGGCGACGAGCGAGATGACCGCGGCCGTGCTCGTGGCATCCACGTCGTTCACGACGAACGCGGATTCGCCGAACAGCGGGAGCAGGCGACGTAGCGGAGCACCCAGCGCCGCGAGCGCCCAGAGGACGGGGGCGACCGCGGCCAGAGCGGCGCCCGCGGCAGCGGTGAGGGCTCCGGCGAGCAGGGCCGTTCGGGCAGCCCCAGCCCCCAGCCGTGCCGCGACGGCCTCAAGGGCGAGCGCGACGACCACCGCGACGAGGAGCGGAACGGTGACGGTGACCGTGGCATCCGCGAGACGGACGACCGTCGTCGCCACCCCGGACCCGAGAGCGAGCACCGCGAACGGCGCCGCCACGGTGGCCACCGGTGCTGCACCGGTGCGCAGGAACGCCCCCGCGTGCACGCCCAGCAGCACCGCGAGGGGTACGCAGGCTGCGACCGGTGTCCACGCGCTCGCGGGGTCGAGGACGAGCGCGGAGACCAGGGCGAGGATCGCGCCGATCCCCGCGAACGCGCGAAGGGCCGTGGTTTCGATCGCGACGGATCCGATGTCGGCCCGGGCCAGCCGCCGCACGAGCGGAGCGGCGAGGGTGAGGACGAGGACCGTCAGTCCGGCGGCGTACCACCCGAGCGTGATGTCGCGGGAGAGCAGACCGGCCACGACGAGAGGCGGACCCACCGCCAGCGACGCGACGCCCGCGGACAGCGGAGCGCGGAGGCCTGCGAGGCGCGCCCAGACGACGAACGCGATGCCGGCGAGAACCGCCGCCCACCCCCAGTAGACGCGCGCATCCGCCCCGGACGCGCCGGCGAGGTCGTTGGCGCGCACGGCCCACACGTCGAGGGCGACGAGGGCGATCCCGAGGAGCGCGATCCCTTCGGCCGTCGCGGTCAGTCGCCGACGGCGAAGAACGGATGCCGTGACGATCACGCCCGCGGTCAGAGCCCCCACGATGATCGAGCGCAGGACGAGACCCCCGCTGACCCAGGCCACCGTGAGGAAGAACGCCGCGGCCACGGCGAGCAGGACGACGCCGACCGAGAGGAGGAAGACCTGCACGCCCGAGCGGCGCGGTTTCGCCGGCTCGTCGGGTTTCGGCGGAGGGAAGGCCGGCCCGCTCGGAGCGACCTCGCTCGGACCGCCCGCAGGCGGGACGGCCCCGGCGTCCGGGGACGGATGCAGCTCGCCCGGAGGGGCGAACCCCGGGGGCGCCGTGAACGTCGGGGGTGCCGCCGCCTGAGCGGCCACCGGCAGCGCAGGCCCGGAGCCCGCGGCGGGCTCGACCGGCGCGGCGTCGGGAACCGGCACCGACGTGCCCTGCTCCTCTGCGGGCTCGAGTGCGCCGGGGGGAGAGATCGGAGCCGCTGGGCCGGAGACCGGGACCGAAGCGGGAGGAACGGGCGTCTCGGCAGCAGCCGGAACCGGCCCTGCAGATGGGACTGCCGATGTCGTGGGCTCGGGAACGGCCGCGCGTGCCCGCGCCGCGGCATCCTCACGAATCAGCCGCAGCGCCTCGTCGCGCGCGTGGACGAGACCGGCGATGTTCTGCGACAACGAGAGGACGTCGAAGGTCCGCGGATCGCTGAGATCGAGTCCGCACGTCGCACAGGGCGACGCCGTGATCGGCGCGAAGCACCATGGGCACCGCGATGTATCGGTCAGTAGTTCGGGCTGCGACGGCCACGCCCTCCCGTGACTGCCCCCGTGCCCTCCCGCGACTTCCGTCATGGTCCCCCCTCGGCGTCGGTCGTTCTCCAGGCTAGCGAAGCGCCCGCGACGAGAGGGGGTTGTCCACAGGGGGGGCACGGATGCCGCGCCGGCACCAGGTGAGCACACAGCGTCGTCGAGGTGAAGGGACTGACCATCCGCTGGCGGAGACCTCCGCGGCCCTTGAGGGGAGCCACCCGGAGGCAGCCCCCTCACCTTCGCGCGGCGCGACCGACCCCAGGCTGCCGCCGCCGCCGATCGCGCGACAATCAGCGGTTCCCGCTGCCCGATGAAAGGCCCCGCCATGATCACGCCCGCGGATCCGTCACCGCTCCTCCCTCCCGACGTCGATCGTCGCTCCGTCCTGGCCGGCGCCGCATGGACGATCCCCGCCATCGCCGCCGCAACGCTCGCGCCCATGGCATCCGCGTCCACGACCACGACCCTCACCTTCGACCAGACCTCCTATAGCGGCACGGTGTGCACCGACATCGTCGGGGCGTCCGTCACGGTCACAGTCGACGGAGTCGCCGGGCCCGGCAAGAGCGTGACCGCCACGACCTCCACCGGCTATCACTTCGCCAACGGGTCGAGCACGTTCACCGGTGTCTCCGACGCGGCCGGTCGTGTCACGCTCCCGCGCATCCGCGTCCAGGCAGGAGGAACGACAGGCACGCTGACGGCGACGGCCCCGGATGCCACGGCCGCCGCCACCCTCACCTCGCCGACGAGCACCGCCACGCAGGGTCTGCACCGCCGCACGTGGATCGACACCGGTGCCGCCTCATCGTCCGGAAGCACGGATGCCACGGTCCCCACCGGGAGCCGCGCCGTCGGCACGCTCGTGACCCTCGACCCGAGCGGCGTGCTCCGGCGCGGGACCTCGACGATCGCCAGCGGCGTCACGTCGGCGTTCGCCGAGCTGGAGAAGAGCAACTACCTCTCGGTGACGTGGGTCGACGCGTCAGGCCTTCATCGCCGTATGTGGACGGACGTCGGCGCGGCGTACCCCGCGGCGAGCGTGGACGTCACCGTCCCCGCGTACAGCGTCGTCGTCGGCACTTTGATCACGATCGACTCGGGCGGCACGCTCCGGAAAGACGTCACGACCATTGCGACCGGGGTCTCGTCCGCCTTCGCCGAGCTCGACAAGAACAATGCGCTGACCCTCACCTGGACCGACGCGACCGGCATGCATCGACGCCTGTGGACGGGCACGGGCCCCTCCCCGGCATCGAACGTCGATGCGAGCGTTCCGGCGGGCAGCATCGCCGTCGGCACGCTCCTCACGCTCGGCCCCGACGCCGTGCTGCGCAGGGTCACGACGTCCGTCGCCACCGGCGTCACCTCGGCGTTCGCCGAGCTCGACAGCGGCAACTACACCAGTGTGACCTGGGTCGACGGGACCGGCATGCACCGTCGGATGTGGACCGACACGGGTTCCGCCTTCCCCGCAGGGAGTGTGGATGCCGCGGTCCCGGCCGACAGCACGGCCGTGGGCACGCTCCTCACGCTCGACGCCTCCGGCACCCTGCGCAAGGGCACGAACACCGTCGCGACGGGTGTCACGTCGGCTCGCGGCGAGATCGACAAGAGCAACTCGACGGTGGTCACGTTCGTCGACGGAACGTGCTGATACGAGGAGGACGGAGGGATAAGGCGAGGTCACCGACGGGGCATTCCACGCACCCTGCGACGCGCCGACTCAGGAGGCCTTGCGCTTCTCGATCTGATGAACGCGTTGCGGGCTGATGCCCAGTACACGCCCCACGTCTGGGGCGGAGTACCTCTGCGCACGAAGTTGCGCGATGACGGCCCGTCGGCGTTCGGCCGCGCGAGCCTGGGCACGTCGCGCCTCGGCCTCTTCCCGACCGGCTGCTGCCCATTCGTCCAGAAGATCTTCCGCACCGTGGACGGTGACCGTGACAGAAACATCGGTGAGCGGAACGTCGAGCCACATCGCCGCCACACCCTGAGCTTCGCTCTCGACCTCACGGAGCGAAGCGGCCTGGCCACCGGTTCCGAGCTCGGGGATCTCGAACACCCACCAGCGCCCTTCGCGCTCCACGGTGACATCGAACCTGCGAACCATGCTTCCTCCCGTCACTTCCATGAGTCGGGGAGCGTCGCTCCCGCCTTCTCCAACATCCGGAGCACACCGGCCGAAACCTCGCGGTGACCCGCGGGAACAACCGCCTTCTGCGAACCGTCGGGTAACCCCCACAGCTCGTGACTTCCCCGTCCATCCCGCAGGTAGACCCAGCCGATGCTTCTCAGGTGTTGCAGCACAACCCGCGTCTTCTGCGCTCTCACTAGAGTAGGAAAGACCCCCCTTACTCCGCAATCAAGGGGGGTCTAGTGAGATTCATCTGCCGCGAGGCGCAAAGTCACCCGCTTTCGCCCCCCAGCGCCGGCGTCCGCGGCGGCACCACCCGCCGCGGACGCAGCGCCTCGAAAGCCGCGCCCAATCGCAGCAATGACGTGTCGTCGTAGGCCCGACCGGCGAACGTCAGCCCCACCGGCATCCCGATGTCGGCCATCACCCCCATCGGCACCGTCACCGTCGGCACCCCGCAATGGCGGATCGCGAGGTTTCCCGTCGAGACCCAGACGCCGTTGCGCCACGCGATGTCGGCCGACGCCGGATTCACGTCCGCGTCAGCCGGCGCCACGTCGCTCTGCGTCGGGAAGGCCAGGGCGTCGAGGTTCTCGGCATCCATCCACTCCTCCAGATCCTGACGCCGCGTCTCTTCCAGACCCCGCACACCCTCAGCCAACTCAGGGATCTCGGTGAACGCCTTCACCGGGTGCTCGCGCACGTACGCGGGATACTCCGCGATGTCGTCGTCAAAGCCCGTGTATCGGTCGGGCAGCGCCCCCTCGGGGTGCGGGAAGATCTCCGCCCCGTCGACGACCGCGAGGCCGGGGTGTCCGTTCGCGCGGAGGAAGTCGTCCCACGCCCACGCCGACAGGTCGACGATCTCGCGGCGGAGGAACTCCGGCGACACCAGACCGCGGGTCGAGATCGTCGGCGCTCCGGGGCGGTCGCCCTCGTAGTTGCTCAGCAGCGGGAAATCCGTCTCGACGACGATCGCCCCCGCGGCCTCGAGGTCGGCCCGCGCGGCCTCCCAGAGCGCGAGCACCGACGGTCGCGGTTCGATGCGCTCCCCCGTCGGCCCGCCCACGCCCTTCGGACCGGTGCCGACGAGCGGATCCGTACCGAGAAAGAGGCGCGGGATGCCGATCCGCTTGCCGACCAGCGAGGCGTCGGCCGCGAGTGCGGCGTACGACTCCGGCCGGACCTCGGACGCAGCCGGCAGCGGCACCCACGGCTGTGCGCGCCAGAAGTCCCCGCGCGTGTCGGGATCGTCGGCGACGACGACGTCGAGCACCGCGAGCAGGTCGGCCATTGACCGCGTATGCGGCACGACGACGTCCATCGTCGGCACCAGCGGCCAGTTGCCGCGCACCGAGATCACGCCGCGCGACGGGGTGTACGCGCAGAGTCCGTTGCAGGATGCCGGGGCCCGCCCGCTCGACCACGTCTCCTCGCCGAGCCCGAAGACACCGAACGACGCCGCCGTGGCCGTCCCGGAGCCGTTCGACGACCCGGAAGCGAACGCCGAGGTGAGGTAGTCCGCGTTGTAGGGGCTCTCGGCTCTCCCGTAGAGCCCGCGCTGCATGCCGCCGTTGGCCATCGGCGGCATGTTCGTGCGCCCGAGGCAGATGGCACCCGCGTCACGCAGCCGCTCGATGGTGAACGCGTCGCTCTGCGCGACGAGATCGGCGAAGGCAGGGCTTCCGGATGCCGCGGTGAGACCGCGCACGCGATAGCTGTCCTTCGCGGTATACGGGATGCCGTCGAGCGGGCCGCGCGCCTGCCCCGCGGCGCGGCGCGCATCAGAGGCCTCGGCCTCGGCCCGGGCGTCGGGGTTGAGCACGACGACCGAGTTCAGCCTCGTCTCGGAGTCCGGCCCGTCGTACGCGGCGATGCGCGCGAGGTGCGCGTCGACGAGCTCGACCGCGGTGGTCTCGCCGGCGGCGAGCGCGGCGGCGAGCTGGGCGATGGTCGCTTCGGTGACCT
The DNA here is from genome assembly GCF_040686055.1 of Microbacterium sp. NPDC086615. Lineage (NCBI taxonomy): Bacteria > Bacillati > Actinomycetota > Actinomycetes > Micrococcales > Microbacteriaceae > Microbacterium > Microbacterium sp. NPDC086615. The sequence continues at coordinate 244,787 of NZ_JBFBJJ010000003.1, read as the reverse complement.
CGATCACGCGGTCACCTCCGGCTGCTGCTGGGTGATGCAGTGGATGCCGCCACCCCGGGCGTACAGTTCGCGGGCGTCGACCGTGACCACCCGGCGTCCCGGGTAAGCCTCCTCGAGGATGCCGCGCGCCCGATCGTCGGCCTCGGGCTCGTCGAAGCCGCAGGCGATCACCCCGCCGTTGACGACGAGGTGGTTCACGTAGCTCCAGTCGGTGTCGCCGTCGGCGTCGCGCAGGGCGTCGGGAGCCGGGAGGTCGCGCACCTCGAACGGGCGGCCGACGGCATCCGTCTGCTCCGCGAAGAACGCGCGGAGCTCGGCGGAGACGGCGTGGTCGGGGTGCGCGGGGTTGCGCTGGTCGTGCAGGAGCACGACGCCGGGCGAGGGCATCGTCGCGACGATGTCGACGTGCCCGCTCGTACCGAAGTCCTCGTAGTCGCGGGTCAGCCCGCGTGGAAGCCAGACCGCGTGCGTCGCGCCGATCGTGCGGAGCATCTCGGCCTCGACGCGCGCGCGGTCGGCATAGGGGTTGCGGCGCGGGTCGAGCTGCACGGTCTCGGTGAGCAAGACAGTGCCCTCGCCGTCGACGTGGATGCCACCCCCCTCGTTCACCAGGAGCGACGACACGAGCTCGGCGCCGGCCGCCTCGGCGACGAGGCGTCCGAGGCCGGCGGACTTGCGCCACTCGCTCCACCAGTGGTCGCCCCAGCCGTTGAACGTCCACGCGACCGCCCCCAGCACGCCGGGGCGTTCGGGATCGAGGACGAAGGAGGGTCCGGCGTCGCGCATCCAGAACTCGTCGACCGGCGCCTCGAGGATCTCGATCTCGGACGACAGCATGCGTCGTGCGCGGGCGACCTCCGCGGGATCGACGACCATCGTGACGGGTTCGAACTCGGCGACGGCGTGGGCGACCGCGGTCCAGGCCGCGTAGCCGGCCTCGCGTTCGGCGTCGGTCTCGCCGAGGGTGGGTCCCTCCGCAGGGAAGGCCATCCAGGTACGGGTCTGCGGGGCGGTCTCGCTCGGCATGCGCCAGCTCATCGGCGGGCCATCTCTCTCGGTCGGAATCGGGGTCGGCATGTGGGGCCGGCGGGGTGGATCGTCGTCGATCGCTCCTGCTCGAGCCCGAGGCTACGGGCTCGGTGTTTCAGCCCGGGAGCTCGTGGTGTTTCAGGGATATTAAACGTTTAAGTTGGTATCGGCGCAAGAGTCGATTCGGCGTCGGGTACTGTCGGGCCGTGTGACGCCCCGCAAACCGACGCTGCACGACGTGGCCGACGCGGCCGGCGTCTCGATCGCGGCCGCGTCGTTCGCGCTTCGCGACAAGGCCGGCGTCTCGCCCGAGACCCGGGACCGGGTGCTCGCCGCCGCCCGCACGCTGGGGTACGTGGTCAACGCCCCCGCGCGCAGCCTCCGCACCGCCCGGTACGGCGCGATCGGGCTGTCCCTTCCCCCGGGGGCGACGCGCCTGCCGTACTACACGGAGTTCGCCTTCGGGGTGGTCGACGCCGCCGACCGACGCGGCCTCTCGGTGATCCTGCTCCCTCACCGCAACGCCGACGACACCACCCCGCCGACGGCCTTCGTCGACGGGTACGTGGTGGTCGACGGGACGACGGAGGATGCCGGCGTCCGGGCGATCCTCGACACCGGCCGCCCGGTTGTCAGCGCCGAACACCTCGTGGGCGGCGAGGGACGGGTCGCGGCGAGCGTGGTCTACGACCACGAAGCCGCCCTGCGCCTCCTCCTGGACCACCTGGCCACCCGGGGGGCCGAGCGCATCGCCGCGGTTCTCCCCTCGGCAGGCACCGCGTGGAGCCGTGAGCTCACCGCGACGTACGAGACGTGGACCGCCGAGCGCGGCGGCATCCCGATCTCACGCGCCATCGGCTTCATCCCCACCGCCGAGGAAGTCGACGCGGCCGTGGGCGACATCCTGGCGACAGAGCATGTCGACGCCCTCATCGTGGGCCCGAGCGGATCGGCCGCCCCCGCCCTCGAAGCCGCCCACCGCGCCGGGAGACGCGTCGGCGACGACCTCCTGCTCGCGGCGTACGTCGACGAGCCGATGCACGCGCTCCTGAGCCCCACAGTGACCTCTTTCGACCTCGAGGCCCGCGAGGTCGGCGAGGCCTGCCTCGAGCTGTTCGCCGCGATCCAGGATGCCGATCCCCCGAGCGACCGCGTGCAGGTGAGGCTCCCCCGGCTGGTCGAGCGCGCGAGCACCGCCGGGCGGTAGGCGACGCGCGCCGGATTCGGACGGATGCATCGGATTCGGACCGGATGCCGCGATTCTTCCGAATCCGGTGACGGTCTCCGAATCTGCGAGGGCACGGGCGCCCGTCGGACGGGAACGGCCAGCCACCTAGAGTGAATCCGTGCGGGTGCGGTTCTTCGGCGGGTTGAGCGTCGCCACGGATGACGGGGATGCCGTCGTGCCCGGGCGCGGCCAGCAGTCGCTGCTCCTCCGCCTCGCGGTGGATGCCGGCACCACCGTGAGCGCCCGCGCCCTGGCCGAAGACCTCTGGCCCCTCGACGTCCCCGACGACCCCCGGGCGGCCCTGCAGTCGCTCGTGTCGCGCCTGCGCCGCGCGCTCCCCGCGGGATCGGTGTCGTCCACGCCCGGCGGCTACCGCCTCGACGTGGACCGCCGCGACGTCGACATCACGCTCTTCCAGGACCTGGTGGCCGAGGCCCGCGCCACCGGCGACGCGGCCCGCGCCCGCGAAGCGCTGGCGCTCTGGACCGGCGACGTCTGGACACCGGGCGAGGGCTTCGACTGGCTCGTCCGCGACCTCCTCGAGGATCGCGCCCACGCCGAGCGCCTCGCCGCGGCGGCCCCCGCTCGCGCGGCTCCGCCCGTGCTCCCCGCCCCGGTCACGAGCCTGATCGGCCGAGACGACGAGCTCGACGCCATCCGCTCACGTCTCACCACGGACCGGCTCGTCACGATCGTCGGCCCGGGCGGAGCGGGCAAGACCACGCTCGCCGTCGAGACCGCCCGCGGACTCGCCGGTGCGATCGTCGTCGAGCTCGCCCCGGCCGCGGCGGGAGAGGTCTGGACGGCGATCGCCGGTGCCGTCGGACGCGGCATGCGCGTGCGCGACACGACCGGCGCGACCTCGACCTCGGTCGAGCGTGTCGCCGAGGCGGTCGCCGGACGCGATGTGCTGCTCGTGCTCGACAACTGCGAGCACGTGACGGGCGAAGCGGCGGACGCCGCGCTGACCCTCCTCGGAATGAGCGAGGGTGTGCGCGTCCTCGCGACGAGCCGTGAGCCGCTCGGCATCCCGGGCGAAGCCTTCGTCGACCTGGGTCCTCTGCCGCCCGCCGATGCGGACGCCCTGTTCGCCCGCCGCGTGCGATCCGCGCGCGGGAGCGAACCGACGCCGGACGAGCACGAGGCCGCCGCCCGGATCGTGCGCCGCCTCGACGGGCTCCCCCTGGCCATCGAGCTCGCCGCCGCGCGCTCGCGCACCCTCACCCTCGCCGAGATCGACGCCGGCCTCGACGACCGCTTCGCCCTGTTGTCGCGCGGACCGCGGCTCAGTTCGGAGCGACACCGTACCCTCCGGGCGCTCATCGACTGGAGCTGGGACACCCTCACCGACCCCGAGCGGGTCGCCCTGCGCACCGCGGCCGTCTTCCCCGACGGCATCGGCGCCTCGGACGCCCGTGCCGTCGCCACGGCCTTCGGGGTGGATGCCGACACTCTCGACGCCCTCGTCGACCGCTCGCTCCTTACCCGGCGCGACGGACGATTCCGGATGCTCGAGACCGTGCGCGAGTACGGGCTCGACCGGCTGCGCACCGACGGCGAGGAGGAGCGGTACCGCCGCACCGCCGCCGACGTGCTCACGGTTCTCGCCGCGCGGTGGGAGCGGGACGTGCGTGGGCCGGGGCTCCCTGCTGCCCTCGCCTGGTTCGACGCGAACGACGAGAACCTGACCGCGGCGCTCCGCGCCCTCGCCCGGGCGGGAGACCGTCGAGCGGGAGCAAGACTGCTGCGCAGCCTGCTCTGGCCGTGGGCGATCCGCGAGCGCAGCGACGACCTGCGGCGCGCGGTCGCCGACGTCGCCGATCCCACGCCCCCTCTCGACGACGAACCGACCATCGTGGTCGAGGCGGTCGCGCTGTTCTCGGCCACCTTCCCCGAACCCGGCGGCACGACCGGCCTGTCGCCCGAGGTCTTCCTGGCCCGCCGCCTCGAGCTCGAGGAAGCCGCTCACCGACACCCCTCGGAGGTCACGGCGCTGATCCCGCCGCTGCTGCGCCTCGCGGGCTCGGTGCTCGCCGCGGGAGACGGCGATGCCGCCCGCACCTGGCACGTCGACGTGACCGACGCCGAGCTGCACGCCGCCCCGCCGTGGTCGCGGGCGATCCTGCACACGCTGCACGCCGGGGCCGCGCAGAACGCCGGGGACGCCGTCACGCTCGGTGTCGAAAGCGGCCGCGCGCTCGAGATGTTCACCGAGATCGGCGACCCGTGGGGCACCGGCTTCGCGAGCCAGCTGCGCGCGGAGTGGCTCATCCTCGAGGGCCGCCTCGACGAGGCGCTCCTCGTCACCGACCGCTCGAGCGACGCGATCCGCGGGCTCACGTCGGTCTCGGACTTCCTGCAGCAGCGCGCTCAGGCCGTCGGCATCCTGCTCCGCCTCGGCCGGGACGACGAGGCGCGCGCCCGCGCGGAGGAGATCGAGCTCCTCGCGGGCGCCGACGGCTCGGTACGCGCTCTCGCGCAGGCGGCCATGACCCGCTCGTCCGTCGCGGTCGCCGCCGGGGACGGCGCCGAGGCGCTGAGATCAGTGGAGCGCATCGCTCTCGAGCCGGGATTCCCGGATCAGGTCGTCGCGTGGCGCGACGCGCAACGCGCGCAGGCGCTGCTGCTGCTCGGCCGGCACGACGAGGCCCGCGACGCGCTCCGCTCAGCGCTCGATTGCGCGGCCCGGTCACGGGACTTCCCGATCGTCGCGACGGTCCTGCTCGCGATCGCCGGGTGGAACGCCGCGACCGGGCGTCGCTCCCGCGCCGAAGAAGCCCTCGCCCGCGCCGCCGCCGTGCGCGGTGCCGCCGATGTCCGCGACCCCTTCTTCCTGTGGACGCGAGCACGCCTGGCCGAACTGCCCGAGGCTCCCACGACGGAGGGCCCCGGCATCCGGACGCCCCTGTCGGACGTGGATGCCGAGGCCCTCGCGCCTCTGCTCGACGAGGCCCCGCTCGACTAGGCCTTGCGCATGTAAGCGCGCACCGTCAGCGGAGCGAAGACCGCCACGATGACCGCGGCACCGGCGAGCGAGATGAGCGCGTCGGAGCCGATCGTGCCGCTGTTGACCAGGTCGCGGACCGCGGTCACGAGGTGCGACACCGGGTTGACGTTGACGAACCACTGCAGCCACGAGGGCATGGTGTCCGCGGGGACGAACGCGTTGGACAGGAACGTCAGGGGGAACAGGATGATCATCGAGATGCCCTGCACGCTCGACGCACTGCGGGCGATGACGCCGAAGAACGCGAAGATCCAGCTGATCGCCCACGAGCACGCGATGACGAGGAGGCCCGCCGCGATGACGGCCCACAGGCCCCCCTCGGGCCGGAAGCCCATGACGAAGCCCATCGTGAAGGTCAGCGTCGTCGCGATCGCGTAGCGGACCGTGTCGGCCAGCAGCGCCCCCGACAGCGGCGCGATGCGCGCGATCGGGAGGGAGCGGAACCGGTCGAACACGCCCTTGTCCATGTCTTCGCGCAGCTGCGTACCGGTCACGACCGAGGTCGTGATGACCGTCTGCACGAGGATGCCGGGGATGATGATCGGCAGGTAGTTCTGCACATCGCCCGCGATCGCGCCGCCGAAGATGTACGTGAACATCAGGGTGAACAGGATCGGCTGCAGCGTCACGTCGATGAGCTGCTCGGGCGTCCGCCGGATCTTCAACAGACCGCGGCCCGCCATGGTGAGGGTGTTCTGGACGGTCTGCGCGAGGCTCGCGGTGCGCGGGAGGTCGCGTTCGAGGGTGAGGGCGCTCATGAGCGGACTCCTTCCAGGGCGTCGGCGTTCTCGTGCGCCGGGCGGTCGTCGGTGGGCACACCGGTGCCGGTGAGGGTGAGGAAGACCTCGTCGAGGGTGGGCTGCTGAACACTGAACTCGCTCAGGTGCACGCCCTCCTCGCGGAAGGCCACCAGCAGGTCGGTGACCTGATCGGGGTCGGACATCGGCACCGTGAGGCGCGCCGCCTCCGGGGAGACGATGGCCGTGGCATCCAGGACCCGTCCGACCGTCGCGCGGGCGACGTCGAGATCGGAGCCGGGCTGCAGACGCAGCACGAGAGACGCCTGTCCGACCGAGGCCTTGAGCTCGAGCGCCGTGCCCTCGGCGACGACGCGTCCGCGGTCGATGACGGCGATGCGGTCGGCGAGCTGGTCGGCCTCGTCGAGGTACTGCGTGGTGAGCACGACGGTGGATCCGGATGCCACGAGCCGGCGGATCGTGTCCCACATCTGTCCGCGGGTGCGGGGATCCAGGCCCGTGGTCGGCTCGTCGAGGAAGATGAGCGGCGGCTGGGCGATGAGGGATGCCGCGAGGTCGAGCCGGCGACGCATACCGCCGGAGAACTTCGCGAGGGGGCGGGATGCCGCCTCGGTGAGGCCGAACTCCTCGAGCAGTTCGCTCGCCTTCCGGCGGGCGTCACTCCGGGAGAGGCCGAGGAGACGCCCGAAGATCATGAGGTTCTCGGTGGCCGAGAGCTTCTCGTCGACCGAGGCGAACTGCCCGGTGAGGCCGATGAGCTGGCGCACGACGTGCGGTTCGCGGGCGACGTCGTGGCCGAAGATCTCGGCGCGGCCGCCGTCGGGGCGCAGCAGCGTCGTCAGCATGCTGATGGTGGTGGTCTTGCCGGCGCCGTTGGGGCCGAGCACGCCGTAGACCGTGCCGGCTTCGACGACGAGATCGACGCCGTCGACGGCCCGGTTGGAGCCGAACGTCTTGACGAGCCCTTCGGCTCGGACCGCGGGAGAGCGGGTGGATGAAGTGGTCATGACGACAGGATGCGCCGGGCGCGCTGTCGCGCTCCTGTCACGGGGGCGTGGTCGCTGTCACGGCGCTGTCAGGGGCGCTCGCGGGCGTCTGTCGGCGTCGGGCGGCACGGCCCGCGGTCTCGCCCGGGGCGGGGCGGCTGAAATGCCCTCGGCCCTTACGACGCGGGCGGACGCAGCTGCGTGAGCTTCACCTCGTGCACGGTCCAGACCGCGACCGAGAGGAAGGGCAGCACGGCGATGAGCGGGAAGAACCCCGTCAACGCGACGACGAGGTAGCCCACCGCGATCACCGCGACGGTGACGACCGACACGACCTCGATCGCCCGCTGGCGCGCGAACAGCCACATCGCCCGCACCACCGCGCGATCGCGCAGGGGATTCAGGGTCCCGACGCCGATCACGACGGTGCAGACCAGCCCCACTGCCGCCCCGAGGCGGGAGCCTGTCGACGCGCCGAGCGCCTGCGCGAACATCGCGAAGGTGAAGAACGGCACGAGCGCCGTCACGATCGTGATGAGACCGATCAGCTGGCGCACCATCAGAGCCGTGGCCACCTGCGCGAGATACGGCGGAGTGCGTGCGAGCGGGTTCTCACTCAGCACCCGACGCGCCGTCCGGATCGCCGCGGCACGCTGCCCGTTGACGACCTGCGCGGCGGCGAGCATCTGCCCGACCCGCGGATCGGTCGGATTGATTCGGGCCGCTTCCTCGGCGAGGCGCAGCGCCTCCGCGCGTCGCGGAGCGTGGACGACGGCGATCGACGAGGCCGTGATGAGGGCGTCGGTCCGCTCATCGTCGGATGCGGCGTTCGCGAGCGCCGCTTCCGCCTCGACCCGTGCGGGTTCGAAGAGCCGACGCTCGCGCAGGATCCTCGCGAGAACGATGCGGAACTCGCTGCGAGCGGGATCGAGTCGGACGGCCTCACTGGCCCATCCCGTCGCCTCGACGGGGTCGCGGGTCATGGTGATGCGGGCGAGCAGGGCGGCGGCATCCGGTCTCAGCTCCGCGTGCGCGAACGCGAGACGCGCGTCGCGCTCGGCGAGGTCGAGCGCACCCGTCTGGAGGCGGGCATAGGCCATCAGCGCCAGGGCCGGGCCGTGGTCGGGCTGCTCCGCGAGCACGCGCTCGAGCACCCGTTGCGCCCTCTCCGGTTCATCGAGGAGGAGATACCGCCGCGCCTCGACGATCGGGTCGGATGCCATGTCAGAGGCGGTGGCGCTTGAGGTAGGCCCGCAGCTGACCGAACGTGCCGTCGTCGACCCCGTATTCGAGCACGGGCTTGATCTGCTCGAACCATTCGCGCGTGGAGGGCACGACCCGCGCCGCCGCCCTCTCGAGATCGGCGGTGCCGATCATGCGCGGGACCCCGGATGCCACCGACTCGGTGAATGCGGCCTCGATCGCCTGGTGGACGACATAGGCGATGTCGGCACCCGAGAACTCGGCGGTGCGTCGCGCCACCTCGCGCGCGTCGACCGCGGCGACGGGCTTGTCCCGCAGGGTGTTCTCGATGATCGCGACGCGCGCGGGCTCGTCGGGCGGAAGCACGAGTACCGTGCGATCGAGGCGTCCCGGACGCCGGAGCGCCGGGTCGACATCCCACGGGCGGTTGGTGGCGGCGAGGATGTAGATCCCGTCGTTGTCGGCATCCACCCCGTCGAACTCTTCGAGCAACTGGCTGGCGAACATCCGCAGGTACTGGGACGACGACCCGCCGGACGTCCGTCGCCCGCCGATCGCGTCGAACTCGTCGATGAAGACCACGCACGGCCGTGCCTTGCGCGCCGCCTCGAAGAGGGAGTGGATCGCCTGCTCGGTCTCGCCGAAGTGCGGGCGCACGAGGTCGGCGAGGGTCGCGTGCACGAAGTTCGCCTCGAGCTCGCCCGCGATCGCCCGCGCGATGAACGTCTTGCCGCAGCCCGGCGGGCCGTACATCAAGAGGCTTCCGCGCGCGGCCTTGCCGAACATGCGCGCCATCTCGGGGTTGCGCATCGGAAGGAGGAAGGCGCCGTTGAGGTGCTGCTTGACCTCGTCGAGCCCCGCGACGTCGGCGAGGGTCACGGCCGGCCGTTCGACGTCCCACACCGGCTTCTCGACCTCATCGGCCGAGACCCGGAGCAGGGGCGGGTCGCTCGCGGTGGTGTCGGCCGGGGCGGGCGGTGGGGGTGACGCGCGCGGAGGGACCGCCGCGGCCGAAGGCGGCGTTTCCGGGGCGGGTGGCACGAAGGGCGGTGCCGGGCTGGCGGGGCCGGCCGGAGCCGGGGGCACCGCGGCCTCGTCGGTCGCTGAAGCCGCGGAGGTGGCATCCGGAGTCTGGCCCGCGCGCAGACGCGCCGCCATCAACCGCGCCCGCAGCACGTTCACGGTGGCCGTGTTCGCGCCCTGCTCGGCGACACGATCGATCTGCGCGGCCGCCTCGTCGAGGTGGTCCTGCAGCAGCAGCTCGATGAGATCGACGCGCAGACCGATGTTTCCGGGGTCGGCCTCGACGGCCGCCCGGATGATCTCGACGAAGTCCTCGGAGCCCGTCATAACCGGCTCAGGCTCCGCGCAGCCGTTCGGCGAGGTAGCCGTGGAGCGCGTCGAGGCCGATGCGCTCCTGGCCCATCGTGTCGCGGTCGCGCACGGTCACGGCGTTGTCGTCGAGCGAGTCGAAGTCGACGGTGACGCAGTACGGGGTGCCGATCTCGTCCTGACGGCGATAGCGACGGCCGATGGCACCGGCGTCGTCGAAGTCGATGTTCCACCCGGCCGCGCGCAGCGTGTCGGCGACCTCGCGGGCCAGCGGCGACAGACGCTCGTTGCGCGAGAGCGGCAGGACTGCGACCTTGACGGGCGCGAGACGCGGGTCGAGCTTCAGCACCGTGCGGGTGTCGGTGCCGCCCTTGGCGTTGGGCACCTCTTCTTCGCGGTAGGCATCGACGAGGAACGCCATCATCGCGCGGGTGAGGCCGAACGAGGGCTCGATCACGTAGGGCGTGTACTTCTCGCCCGACGCCTGGTCGAAGAAGGTGAGCGACTGGCCCGACGCCTCGGAGTGGCTCTTGAGGTCGTAGTCGGTGCGGTTGGCGACGCCCATGAGCTCGCCCCACTCCTTGCCCGGGAAGCCGAAGCGGTACTCGACGTCGATCGTGCCGGCGGAGTAGTGCGCGCGGTCGTCCTCGGGCACGTCGAAGCGCTTCATGTTCTCGGGGTTGATCCCGAGGTCGATGAACCAGTTCCAGCAGGCCTCGACCCAGTGCTCGAACCACTCATTCGCCTCGGCGGGGGGCGTGAAGTACTCGATCTCCATCTGCTCGAACTCGCGCGTGCGGAAGATGAAGTTTCCGGGCGTGATCTCGTTGCGGAACGCCTTGCCGACCTGGCCGACGCCGAACGGGGGCTTGCGGCGGGATGCCGTGAGCACGTTCGAGAAGTTCACGAAGATGCCCTGCGCGGTCTCGGGGCGAAGGAAATACAAGCCCGACTCGTCGTCGACGACACCGAGGTAGGTCTTGACCAGGCCCGAGAACGACTTCGGCTCGGTGTACTGGCCCTTCGTGCCGCAGTTGGGGCACGGGACGTCGGCGAGGCCGTTCTCGGCCTTGCGGCCCTTGCGGGCCTCGAAGTCCTCGATGAGGTTGTCGGCGCGGAAGCGCTTGTGGCAGTGCAAACACTCGACCAGCGGGTCGGTGAAGGTCGCGACGTGACCCGAGGCCTCCCACACCCGCTTGGGGAGGATGATGCTCGAGTCGAGGCCCACCATGTCGCCGCGCCCACGGACGAACGTCTGCCACCACTGGCGACGGATGTTCTCTTTCAACTCGGTACCGAGGGGGCCGTAGTCCCATGCCGAGCGCGAACCGCCGTAGATCTCACCGGCCTGGAACACGAACCCGCGATGGCGGGCGAGGGCGATGACCTTGTCGAGGCGGGACTGTTCGGCCACGGTGGCTCCAATGGTCGGGAAAGCTGTGGGATGCCGCGGATGACGCGGACCCCCAGTTTACCGAAGCGGCCCGTCGCCGCCGGGTCCGTGCGCCGGGTCCGTGCGCCGGGTCCGCGCCGGGTCCGTGCTCCGGCTCAGCGTGTGAGGCGCTCGCGTCGCACGGTCACGGCGTCGAGAGCAGCCCGGTCGATCTCGACGCCGAGGCCGGGTCCGGTGGGCACGCGCACGTGCCCGTCCTCGATGACGGCGGGTTCGGTGACGATGTCGCGCGTGTAGAAGCGGGCGGATGCCGAGATGTCACCCGGCAGCGTGAAGCCCGGCAGGGCGGCGAGAGCGGCGTTGGCCGCACGGCCGATCCCCGTCTCGAGCATGCCGCCGCACCACACGGGGATCCCGGCGGCCCGGCACAGGTCGTGCACCGCGACGGCTTCGAGGTAGCCGCCCACGCGACCCGCCTTGATGTTGATGATCGCCGCAGAGCCGAGCGTCAGGGCGTCGGCGGCCGCCTTCGCCGAGACGATCGACTCGTCGAGGCACACGGGCGTCCGCAGCTTCTTCGCGAGCTGCGCGTGGTCGACCAGGTCGTCCTCCTGCAGCGGCTGCTCGATGAGCAAGAGGTCGAAGCGGTCGAGCTCGGCGAGGGTGTCGGCATCCTGAAGCGTGTACGCCGAGTTCGCGTCGACCTGCAGCGGGATGTCGGCGTAGGTCCCGCGGACGGCGGCGGTGTCGGCGATGTCGCGCCCCGGCTTGATCTTGATCTTGATGCGGACGTACCCCTCGTCGAGGTAGCCGCCCACGACGTCGACCAGCGCCGCCGGGTCGCTCTGGATGCCGACCGAGACGCCCGAGGGCACGCGGGTCTTCTCGGCGCCGAGGTAGTGGCCGAGGCTCCGCCCCTCGGCACGCAGCGCGGCGTCGATCACCGCGAGCTCGAGACCCGCCTTGGCCATGCGATGCCCGACGAAAGGCTGCAGGATGCCGGGGACCTCCTCGGGCGCGAGCGTCCGGCGCTCGAGCAGAGCCGGCGCGAGATAGCGGCTCAGCACATCCCACGCGCTGGCCGTGTACTCGCTCGAGTACAGCGGCTCGGCCATCGTCACGACCTCGCCCCACCCCACGCCGTCCGACGTCTCCGCCGCGACGACGATCACCTCGCGCACGGTCTCGGTGCCGAACGACGTCGTGAACGGCGATACGAGGGGCAGGTGCAGGACGCGGAGCTCCACGGCATCCAGGGTCACGGGCGAGGCGGGGCGGGTGAGGGGCATGACGGCAGGCTAACCGCGCGGCCGCGCGGACCGGGGGCGCGGCTGCGGCGAGCCGGTGGCGCGGGCGCGGCGAGCCGTTGGCGCGGGCGCGGGCGCGGGCGCGGGCGCGGCGAGCGAAACTCCTGAGAGATCGGCGCTCGGGCCGCCTGTCGGGGGACGTACGACCTGCCTGCGCCGATTGTTCAGGAGTTTCGCTCGCGCCCGTGCCGGAAAGCGGGCCGCGACGCGAGTGGATAGGCCGGGGTGGCCCCGCCGGGAGACGCGACCGTAACGCCCGCGCCCGCGCCTGGCAAGGCCGACGACCGCGCGGCCCCGCGCGCGTACGGTCGGGCGCATGAGCGACGACTTCACCCCCCGCCACGCGATCGTCACCGGCTCCGACTCGGGCATCGGCGCGGCCACCGCCCTCGCCCTCGCCGACGCCGGGATCGACGTCGCCGTCACCTACCACTCCGACAAGGACGGCGCGGAAGAGACCGCCGCCGCCGTGCGCGCGCGCGGATCGCGCGCGATCGTCGCCCAGTTCGATGCGACCGATTTCGATTCGGTCCCGGATGCCGTGAACGCCATGGCCGACGAGCTCGGCGGCCTCGACGTCTTCGTCAACAACGCCGGCGGCGGCATCGGGGGCTCGTTCCTCGACCTCGACTTCGACACGTGGCGCACCGACATCTCGCTCAACCTCGACGGCGCGTTCCTCGCCCTGCACACGGCCGCACGCCGCATGGTGGAGGCGCGCACGGGCGGCCGGCTCATCGTCGTGTCGAGCGTGCACGAGCACCAGCCGCGCGTCGGCTCGGCCCCCTACGTCGCGGCGAAGCACGGTGTCGGCGGCCTCATCAAGACGATGGCGCTCGAACTCGGGCAGTACGGCATCACCGCCAACGCCGTCGCGCCGGGCGAGATCGCGACCCCCATCAACGACATGTCGGCGGAGGATGCCGAGCGCACCCACCGTCCCGGTATCCCGCTCGGACGCCCGGGCAAGCCCGAGGAGATCGCCGACGTGATCCGCTTCCTGGCGTCTCCCTCGGGCTCGTACGTCACGGGCGCGAGCTGGGTCGTCGACGGCGGGATGCTGCAGATGGGCCCGCAGGCGGGCTCGCACATGGATTCGGACGCCTGGCGTTCGGCCGGAGAGAAGTGAGAGCGATGAGCGACGACAAGAGCTTCGAAGAGAACCGTCACGACCAGCTGACGAGCGCCCCGAAGGCCACCGAAGAAGACGCGGCCCCGCGCTTCGACGTCACCGAGCACGACGGCGTCACCCGCATCGACGTGCGCGACGACGCCGCCGTCCGCCCGGGTCCGGGCCAGGGCGACCCGGCCGCCGAGAAGGACGAGCCGGTCTCGGACTCCTGACTCAGTCGCTGAGCGGGATGTCGGTGGTCGGCTCCACCCATCCGCGCGACCGCGCGTTGTCCGCGATGGCATCCCGGACTCGAGCGATGGTCGGAACGTCGCCCAGGACGCGGATCGCGTCGACGGCGGCCTGGTCGAATGCCCACACGATGCCACGCAGGATCTCGCGCGCCCGCAGGAGCGCCTCATCGGGGTCGAGCCCCAGCCGACGCCCGGCCAGTTGGAGGGCATTCTCGCCGACGCGGTCGACCACGTACTCACCGTCCAGCGACATCGCCAGTTTTATCGGCTGACCCTCGGGCGTCGGATAGGGCGCGTGCGTGCCGAGGTCATAGAGGGGGGCGAGGGTCGCGCGCGAGCCATCCAGCAGGAGCGAGTAGTTCTTCGCATGCGCGTCGGTGCCGACGGCCGCAAGGTTGAAGGCAAGAGCGTCGAAGAACCTTCGACTGTTGTCTTGACGGTCGCTTCCGCTGGGGAGGCCGCGGAATAGATCCGCGATCTTGCCGACGCCGGGGCCGCCGTCGCTCTGGTACTTCTTATCGGGCTCGACGGCCAGCGCCTGACACAGATCTTCTTGGTGCAATCGCGCCCAGCGTTCGCCGGTGAAGGCACGGTCGTATCGGCGGGAGATGAAGACGTTGTCGCCCGCGGTGGTGGTGGCCATCTCGCTCTCGGCGACGACGAGACCCAGGTGACGCGCCGCCGCCATCGTCATGTACTCCACGATGTGGTGCTCGGAGTACGGGGGGACAGCGGGCTTGATGATGTGCGTCGTCGGGGTCGAGTCCAAAGGGGTGGCCCACTGCCCTTCCGCCGTGCGGAACAGCGCTGTCTTCGGCTGTGCGCCGGGGAGCGACCATCGCCCCGCTCGCCGAACGCCCCACGTGGCGGCGTTGGCGATGAGGTCTCGGATGAGGCCGGCGAAGTCCTCGTCGGAGTGCACCTGCAGTCGACCGGTGCGCGTGGCGGCGTCATCGCTGTCTTCGCCCTGCGGGAGGAGCTGCACCGCGCCGGCCGCGTCACGACCGATGTGAGACAGGAGCGCGAACGGGTTGTTCTCGGACACGTGGTACTCGCTCGCGAGTTCCCTGAGTCGGCCGGCGCTGTCCGGCAGCAGGCCTCTCAGGTATGCACGGGCGGGGGCGTTCTTGTGCATCTGCCGGGCGAGAGGCATCGACAGCGACATCGGCGTCGCCCCTCGCGAGCGTCGGTAGTCGTCGTCGTACTCGAAGCCGAGCGCCCCCGCGCGGGATTGAGTGAAGGCACCCACACGCACCCCGTCGAGATAGGCGTGCAGCTCACTCGTCATCGTGCACCTCGAGGGCCAGGCCGAGCGCATCGAGCACCCAGAACACCCGGTGCAGGGTGACGGAGGGCTTCCCCCTCTCGAAGCGCACGAGCCAGTCGCGCGTCACGCCCGCGTTCTTTGCGAGCTGCTCCTGCGACAGCCCCTGTTGCGCGCGGCGCTCTGCGACGAGTGCACCGAGATCGGCGGAACGCGCGACGCGCATGATGACCCCCTGCCATGTGGGTTTTATCCCACTCTACGTCGAGTGGGATAAAACCCGCAACAGAAATTGTGGGATAAAAGCCACAACAGCGTGTGTGGGAAAGATCCCACACACGAGCAGCTCAGCGCGAGACAAGCAGGTACCCGCGCCCGTCCACTCCGCCGATGCGGAGACCGGATGCCAGCTGCCCCCGCAGTTCGTCTCGAAGGCGCACACGCCACTCGGCGGCCGCCGCCGGGTCGGTGCGGCGAAGGGCCTCGATGTCGTCGGGGACCTCGACGACCGCACGGACGGTGTCATCCGCCGGGGTCGGGGCGGGCGGTTCGGCGAGAGCCCACGACACCATGAGGCGATCGGACTCGTCCCCGCGGTTCACGTCGTCGGGCATCTCGCCGTACTGGTTGACGAGGTAGTCGGTCACGCGCGTGCCGAGCACGGCGAGGTTGAAGTGCGCGTTACGCGCGATGAGCGGGTCGAAAGTCCAGGTGATGTGCCCGATCCCCCGCCCCAGCGCCCACTCGCGCTGGTGGTTCTTCAGCTGCCGACCGAGGCCACGGCCCTGATAGCCGGGCAGGACCCCGGTGATGTGCGAGTGCATCGACCGCTCGGCGGGCGGACCGAAGAACGCCGCCGAGGCGCCGATCATGTGCTCGCCGTCGAAGAGCCCCACGACGTAGTTGCCGGAGTGCTCGAGCGCCCGCAAGATGTTCGCCGGCATCGTCGCCCGATCTCCGACCCAGACCGCATCGAACAGGCGCGAGGCCTCGTGGATGCCCTCGATCGTCTCGAGGGGACGGATGTCGATCTCGCTCATGCCCCGAGTCTGGCATCCGGCGGCGGCGCCTGCGACAGTGCCGGCGCCTCTCACCCTCGTCCCACCTCTGACGCTTCGTGTCCCAGATTTCGCCACCTCACCGCGCCTCAACCGGCCATAAGTGGGACAAGGGATGCCGCACCGGGGCCTGGAGAGCCCGATCACCCCGCCGCGTGACGAAAGACCGGGTCGACTCGTCCTCCCTGTGACGCCGCACCGCGCGGACCCGACGAAAGGACGAGACGATGAGAGCCGGACGCATCACCACCGCCCGCCGACCGCGGGGCGTCTTCGTCGCGACGGCGATCGGCGCGGGAATCGTCGTCCTGATCGCTCTGGGGCTCTTCCTGCCGCTCGTCGGATTCCTCGCCGGGGCCACCGCGTCGACCGCGGGTCTCCTCCCCTTCCCCGCGCTGAGCGTGACCCTCGTGACGCTGGTCGGCGTCGTCATCGTCGCGGGACTGCTCCTGCTCGCGCTCACCCGCCGACGCACGGGCGTCGCGATCGTGTGGGTCGTGCTCGCCGTTCTCGTCGCGCTGGCCGTGACGGTGTTCCCGCTCGTGGCCGTGGCATCCGGATCCGCGGAACGGGCCTCCGACGTCGCTCCGCTCATCGGCGAGCTGTGGGGGCGGCTGACCGGCGGGGCGTGAGCCGTCAGCGGGGCAGCTTGTCGATCCCGCCCACGTGGCGGATGGTGCGCCCTCGCTCGACGGCGATCGCTATGCCGCCCACGAGCCAGAGGGGCACCTGCACGAGGAACGCCCAGCGGAAGGCATCCAGAGAGTAGGTGTCGGGCGTCCCGGCGCCCTGCACGTCCATCGCGATACCGATGAACAGGATCGCGAGGAGAGCCGCGAGGAACCCGCCGCCGTTCACGATGCCCGTCGCGGTGCTGAGCCGGTGGCTCGGGGTGAACGTGCGCGCGTGGTCGAACGCGATCATCGAGGCGGGGCCTCCGGTCGACAGCGCGAACATCAGCACGATCAGCAGCCACACCGGTGCGGGCCCCGGCCAGACGATGACGACGATCCACACCGCGGCCTGGAACACCACCGTCGGCAGGACGAGCCAGCGCGAGCGCCGCGTCGGGTGTCGGCTCGACAGCGCGCCGATCACCGGTCCGCACAGGATGCCGAAGAACACGAGCGTCGTCATGATGAGCGACGCGGTGGCCGGCGCGAGCCCCTCACCCGCGGTGAGGAAGGGGAAGCCCCACAGCAGCATGAACGCGGTGCCCGCGAACGGCGTGGCGAAGTGCGACCAGAAGCCGAGGCGCGTGCCCGGGTGCGCCCACGACTCGCGGAACCCCTGACGCAGGTCGGCAGAGGACTTCACGACGCGGATCGCGCCCGTCTGCGTGTCGACGGACGTGTCGACCGGATCGGAGCGCCGTTCGGGAGGACGGTTGCGGATGATCAGGTAGGTCAGCACGCCGAACAGCACGCCGAGCCCGGCGACGCTGCCGAACGCGACACTCCAGCTCGTGGCGTGCAGCAGCGCGGCGAGGGGCACGACGGCGATGATCTGCCCGAACTGCCCGATGATCCCGGTGAGCTGCACCAGTAGTGGCGCCCGTTGGGCCGGGAACCACGTCGCGATCACGCGCAGCACGCTGGGGAAGATCGCCGCGTCGCCCGCGCCGATGAGTACGCGGGCCAGGATGCCGATCCCCACCGCATCGGCGAACGCCATGACGAGCTGGCCGGCCGCCATCAGCAGCATGCCGATCGCGATGATCGGGCGAGCACCGAAGCGATCGAGGAGCAGGCCGACCGGGATCTGCATCGCGCCGTAGACGAAGAGCTGGATGACGGCGAACATCGACAGCGCCGACGCGTCGGCGTGGAAACGGGTCGCCGCGTCGACCCCCACCGCCGACAGCGAGGTGCGGTTGACGATCGACACGACGTAGGCGAGCAGCCCGATCCCCCACAGCAGCCACGTGCGCCACCCGGGGCGGTCGAGGCGCAGGGTTTCGGTCACCGTTCCAGGCTATCCGCGCGCACCGACATCCGGTCGTGGGGTGGCGCTGCGGTGGCCACGTCGCGACACGGCGCCGCCGAAGCGGTCAGGAGGGGAGGTCGCCGAGCACGTCGGACATGCGCTGTCGGACCTCTTCGAGGTGGCGGGTCAACGGCATCCGGTTCTCATCCTCAAGCCAGCGCTCGAGAGCGGTCTGCAACAGGTCGACGGTGAGACCCGCCACGACGCGGGACGTGAGCGGATCGGCGCCGCGCGCGGCGCACCCCGCGCGGATCGCCTCGCGCAGGTCGGCCTGCTTCTGCAGATCGCGTTCCCGCAGAGCAGGCTCGGCCTCGATGATGCGACGCGATGCCGCCATCTGGTCGCGCCGCGGCTCGAACCTCTCTGCGGCGAGCGCACGCAGCCCCGTCCAGGCGATCGAGAACGGGGCCACCCCGGCCGGAGCGGCGGCCAACATCGCCGTCGCCAGGCCCGGGATCTCGTCGTCGCCGAAGAACACCTCGCGCTTGTCGCTGAAATGGCGGAAGAAGGTCCGCCGCGTCACTCCGGCGCGCTCGACGATGTCGGGAACGGTCGTCACGCCGAAGCCCCGCTCCTCGAAGAGCTCCAGTGCGGCGACGCGGAGCCTCTCCCTGGTGTCCGGAGCCCATCTCGCCATGTCTCGAGCATAGGTGATGTCACTTGGTGTCATCAGGTCTATAGTGAAGACACTTCGTGTCATCACTGCGGAAAGGCCCCGATGTCCACCCACGCTGCGGCGATCATGCCGGCACCCCGCGCTCGCCTGACCGTGACGACCCTGCCCACCCCGACGCCCGCCCCCGACGAGGTCCTCGTCCGGGTGCGGGCTGTCGCGATCAATCCCGTCGACTGGGTGATCCAGGGAACCAGTCAGGTCACGTATCGGTGGCTTCGCACCCCCGCCGTCCTCGGCTCCGACGTCGCGGGGGAAGTCCTCGCCGTCGGCGCCGATGTCTCGCGTTTCCAGGTCGGAGAACGGGTCTTCGGCCTCGCCACCGGCACCGACCGCGGGCGCGATCCGCTCCGCGAGGGCGCGTTCCAGGATGCCACCGTGCTGAGCGAGCGCCTGACGGCGGCGACACCGGCGTCCCTCTCCGACGAGGAGGCCGCCGTCTTCCCGCTGGGCATCTCGACCGCGGCCTGCGCGCTGTTCCAGCCCGCGCACCTCGGGCTCCCTCTCCCCTCGACCGAGGCCGCGAAGGACGCGGCGGGTGTCGTGGTGGTCTGGGGCGGCTCGACCAGCGTCGGGATGAGCGCCGTCCAGCTCGCGCGCGCTGCCGGCTACGACGTCGTCAGCACTGCTTCGCCGCGCAATGCCGACCTCGTGCGATCGCTCGGAGCCGACGCCGTCGCCGACCACGGCTCTCGGACGGCCGTCGACGACCTCGTCGCCGCGATCGGTTCGCGCCCCGTCGTCGGCGCGGTCGCGCTCGGCGCCGGATCGGCGAACGCGTGCATCGACATCCTCGGGCGCACCGGCGGCACGCGACTGGCCCTCGCCAGCACCCCGTACTCGCTCGCCGGCCTCGTCGGCCGTCGCCGCCTGTTCCCGGCGATGATCCCGGTCTTCTCGCGCATCGGGCTGGCGACCGTGCGATCGATGCTCCGCGCGCGACGCCGTGGCATCCGGGCCGCTTTCGTCTGGGGAAGCAGCCTGCGCGACGACGACCTCGGGCCGCGGCTCTGGGCCGAGGTGCTGCCCCAGCTCCTGGCCGACGGGCGCCTGCGCGCGCTCCCCGAGCCGATGGTCGTCGGCACGGGACTCACGGCCATCCAGGACGCCCTCGACCGGCAGCGAGCGGGCGTCTCGGCGCGCAAGATCGTGGTCCGGCTCTGATCACTGCGCTGCGGGGTGCCGTGGCAGCCCGGTCGGAGCAAGGGCCGTGGCCCCCGGACCACGGACAACGCCCCGAACCGACGCACCGCGTGTCCGCCGACGTCACCGGGGCACGGCAGAATGGTCCGATGGTCTCCGCGAGCCCCCACCTGCAGCCCGATCACGCGTGCCTCATCGTCCACGGCAGCGACACCCCCGGCATCATCGCCGCGGTGTCGGCGCTCATCGCCCGCCAGGGCGGCAACATCGTCGCCTTCGACCAGTACTCCGACGACCCGCGCGGGGGCGCGTACTTCCAGCGCGTCGTCTTCTTCCGTCCGAACCTCGCCGCCGCCTTCCCCGAGATCGAGGCAGACCTCGCCGAGACCCTCGGCGACGGCTTCGAGCTGGAGTGGACGCTCACCGACCTCTCCACGCCGAAGCGCATGGCGATCCTGGCGTCGAAGCAGGACCACTGCCTGCTCGACCTGCTGTGGCGTCACCGCCGCGGCGATCTGCCCGTCAGCATCCCCATGGTCGTGTCGAACCACACCACGGCGGCGGAAGACGTGCGCTCGTTCGGCGTCCCGTTCTTCCACGTGCCCTCCACGCCCGGCCCCGACAAGTCGGCATCCGAGGCTCGCATTCTCGAGCTGTTGGTCGGCAACGTCGACTTCGTCGTGCTCGCGCGCTACATGCAGATCCTCTCCGCCGACTTCCTCGAGAAGATCGGGGTGCCGGTGATCAACATCCATCACTCGTTCCTCCCGGCCTTCATCGGTGCCGAGCCGTACAAGAAGGCCAAGGAGCGCGGGGTCAAGCTCATCGGCGCCACCTCGCACTACGTGACGAGCGACCTCGACGAGGGTCCGATCATCGAGCAGGACACCGTGCGCGTCACGCACGCCGACTCCGCCGCCGAGCTCGCGCGCCGAGGAGCCGACGTGGAGCGCCAGGTGCTGTCGCGCGCGGTGCTGTGGCACGCGGAAGACCGCGTCATCCGCCACGGCAACCACACGATCGTCTTCTGACGCGCCCGCGCCCGCGCCCGCACCCCCGCCAGCTCGCCGAGACTGCATCGCGCTGACATCTCCCCCGCACGCTGCAGCGGAGATGTCAGCGGGCTGCAGTCTCGCGGCGCTTTGAGGCAGCGTCCGTCAGGGGCTGAGGTGGTGCACGCCGTCGGGGAGACGTCGACGACGCCACGACCCGAGGATGTGCTCCTCCATCGCGACGCGCGCCGCGACCGCGTTCCCGGCCTCGATTGCCTCGAAGACGCGCTCGTGCTCGGCCAGTGTGCGCGGGATGGCGTCGGCCGGGTTGTTGCCGTCCCACCGGGCGCTCTGCAGCGGACGAACGAAGAAGGACCGCGCGATGGTCGCCGCGATCCGGTTCTTCGACGCGGCCATCATCGAGAGGTGGAACTGCATGTCAGCGCGCAGGAAAGCGGGGTTGTCGTGCTGCAGGCGACGCATGTCGTGCAGGTGGACCCGGATCTGTTCGTGCGACTCGGCGCTTCCGGTGGCCGCGACCTCGCTCGCCATCACGCCCTCGAGCGCTGCGCGCACCACGCTCACCTCGTCGAGCACACCGAGCGACTCGTCATGACGCACGAGGGAGTCGAAGACGAGCGGATCGAGGACGTTCCAGTCGTTGAAGTGCCGAACCCGTGTGCCGCGGCCCTGCGCGACCTCGACGAGGCCCTTCTCCTGGATGCGCTTGATGCATTCCCGGATCACGGTCCGGCTGACGCCGAACTCGTCGCACAGGGCTTGTTCGGGCGGGAGGTACTCACCGTCTGCGATGCTTCCCGTGACGATCAGCTCGACCAGCTCTTCGAGCACGCGCGAGCCGATGCGATCGATCTGCCCGCGCCTCGGAGCCCCGGAACGGGGATCGGAGGCGGGAAGCATGGAGAGCACTCTACTCCGCCCGTCGCCCCACGCTCCGGCGCACGCCGAGTTCGAGCCCCGTCCGACCATCGCGCACGTGGGGACCGCCTTCCCCGCCCCACACGAAGTCGGCCGCTCCGTCGTGGACCGACTCGTCGATCGAGATCCCGCCGCCCGGGCGGTCTCCGAGCACGAGCCCGCCGTCCGCGACGTCGTAGTCGACGGTCACCCCCGCCGGCATCTGCGGGGTGGTGACCTCGGTCAGCAGGTGGTTGGGGATCGCCGTGGCCACGGCCATCGTCGACGGGTTGGAGGTCATCCCGATCGGGCTGACCGGCAGGTCCCGCGCGTGCGCGGCGACGGCCACGCGCAGCGAATGGGTGACCCCCCACACCGCCGCCGCCTGGACGATGTCGACGGCCTCCGCGTCGAAGAGCTGACGGTACTGCTCGAGGCCGGTCAGGTTCTCGCCCGTCGCGATCGCCGGCGAGATGGTGTCACGCAGGCGACGAAGGCCGCTGGCATCCCAGCGTCGCAACGGCTCCTCGACCCACGCGATCTCGACGTTCTGCTCGAGGTGCTGAATGTAACGTGCAGCCTGCGGGACATTCCACGACTCGTTCGCGTCGAGCATGACGAGCGGCTCATCGGTGGCCTCACCCAGCATGTCGCGCACGAGGGCGAGACGCTCGGCGTCGTGACGGACGTTGCGCCCGCCCTTGAGCTTGGCGGCGGTGAAGCCGCGGTCGCGCATGAACGAGTAGAACTCGGTGAGCCCCGCGGAGTCCAGGGCGATGTCGAGACCCGAGGCGTAGCCCGGGATGTACCGGTCCCGTCCACCGAGCAGGCGCCACAGCGGCTCACCCAGCGCTTTCGCCTTGATGTCCCAGAACGCGCTGTCCAGCGCACCGATGCCTCCGAAGACACCACCGGCGTGACCGTTCTTGAACATGCGGGCGATCATGCGGTCGTAGAGCCACGACGTCGCGCGCGGATCCTCGCCTTCGACGGCCTCGAAGAGCTGGGGGATGCCATCGTGCATCCCCATACCGACACCCTCGATGCCCTCGTCGGTCTCGACGATGACGATCGGGAGAGCGGTGATGCCCGAGGCGATGAACCCGTTGACATCGCCGACCGGCCGCCCCCAATCGAGTGTGGTGTTGATCAGGCGGTATCCCGTGATCTTCATGACTGGACCTCTTCCACCCCGGCGACCGGGGTCATTCCTTCGTTCCGCCCGCAGTCATTCCTTCGACGAGGAATCGCTGCGAGAACAGGAACACGATGAGGATCGGCGCGATGGAGACGAGCGTGGCGAGCGCCATCACCGGCAGATCGAGAGTGACGGATGCCGATGAGGTGGGGTTGAACAACGGCACGTTGGACAACAGCTCGGCGAGTCCGACCTGGATGGGGGCTTTGCGACCGGGCTCCATGACGAAGGGGAGGAAGTAGTTGTTCCAGTTGCCGACGAGGTTGAAGAAACCCACCAGCGCGATCACGGGGGTCGCGAGCGGGAGGGCCACCGAACGGAAGACCCGCAGCTCGCTCGCACCGTCGATGCGCGCCGCGTTCAGGAGGTCCTGCGACACGCTCGTCGTGAAGTAGATGTACGTGAGGTACACCCCGAACGGGAAGAACGAGAACGGCAGGATGACGGCCCACGGCGTTCCGACGAGCTTGAGCGCACTCATCTCGAGGAACACCGGGAGCACGAGCGCCGTGTTCGGGATGAGCATGACCACGAGCGTCAGGATCAGCAGGACACCGCGGAAGCGGAACCTCGTCATCGCGAGGGCGTAGCCGGCGGGGATCGTGACGACGAGGGTGATCACCAGAGCCACGCCCGTGTAGAGCGCGGCGTTGCCCGTCCACTGCCAGATGATGCCGTTCTGGAACTCGCTCAGCCGCGACCAGTTGTCGGCGATCGTGGCGAACGAGCCGAACGAGAACGGCGGCTGACCGGTCAGCTCGGTGGAGGACTTCGTCGGCGCCAGCAGCAGCCAGACGATCGGCATCCCGAAGACGAAGACGAAGAACAGGATGATGACGGTGACGAAGGCCCGCCCCAGAAACGCTGCGGGGGTCAGGGCGCGCTTGGTCGCGGTCGACTTAGTCGCGTTCAAAGAGTCCTCCTCGGAAGACGAAGAAGGCCGCAAGGCCGGCGGCGACGACCAGGAGCATCAGCGAGATGGCCGCGGAGCCGTTGAAGTCGTTCTGACGGAAGGCGTAGAGGTAGGCGACCTGGTTGAGGGAGTAGTCGAGGCCCACGACGCCCTTGCTCGCCTGCGACAGCACGCGGGGCTCGACGAAGAGCTGCGTGCCGGCGGCCAGCGACATGACGGCCATGTACGCGATCCACTTCCGCAGCAGCGGGATCTGGATGTACCAGGCGGTGGCGATCGGGCCGGCACCGTCGATGCGGGCGGCCTCCATGACCTCGACGTTGATGTTGTTCAGGGCGCCGTACATGATGACGATCCATCCACCGGCACCGGCCCAGAAGGCGATGACGGTGAAGACCACCGGGAGATTGCCCTCGTTGCCGACGACGTCGACGAAGGTGTTGAAGCCCATTGCACGGAGGAGTCCGCTGACCGGGCTCACCGTCGGGTCGAGCATGAAGAGCCAGAGCAGCACGCTTGACGCCCCGGCGAGGGCGCCCGGGATGTAGAAGATGAACCGCGACGCGGATGACAGCCAGCGCACGCGGATCGCGTGGACGATCACCGCGAGGAACACGACGATGATGATGAGGCTCGTCAGCCAGATCGCGATGAACGCGGCGACGTGGCCGACGGCGGGGAGGAAACGGTAGTCCTGAACCGCTTTGAGGAAGTTGTCGAAGCCGACGAAGGCTCCGTCCTTGGTGAACGCCAGGTATGCGGCATAGAGGGTCGGCAAGATGCCGAACGCCAGGAGCAGGACGACGTATCCGCTGACCATCAGGTAGCCGAAGGTCGATTGAGCTCGACGGAGGGAGAGCATGGTCTTTTCCGTTCTCAGGGGGAAGGGCTGGCCGCATCCGCGGACGAATGCGGCCAGCCCAGGATGGTGTTCGGGTTACTTCTTGACGTCGTAGCCCTGGACCTGCGCCTGGTTGTCCATCTCGGTCTGCCACGCCTGCGTGGCGTCCGAGAGAGGCTTACCCGCGGAGATCACCGGCAGCGCCACCTTCGAGTAGGCGGCCTCGATGCTGAAGCTGGGGTAGCCCCAGCCCTGCCAGACCGAGCTGGCTGCGGTCGAGATGCTGGACTCGAGATCGCCCGTGAAGAAGCCCTGGGCGGCCTGTTCCTTCAGCCACGCATCTGCGGCCGACTGGTAGGCCGGCAGGCCCGACGCGAGCTTGACGGCGTCGTCCGAGCTGGTGACGTAGGTGAGGAAGGTCTTGACGGCCTCGAGGTTCTTCGAGTGGCTCGACGCGTACCAGACGCCACCGCCGACGTTTCCGGTGACCTTGTCGCCGTCGGACCACGTGAGCGGAGCGCCGGCACCGATGGTGCCGGGAGCGGCGTTCAGGCTCTTCTCGTTGTCGAACAGCGCACCGGCGTACCACGCGGGGCCGGGGATTCCGAGGAGCTTGTCGGAGTACTTGGCGACGAAGTCGTTACCGAACACGCTGTCGGTCACGAGGGTGCCGTTGGCGAGCATGTGGTCGATGAGGTCGGTGGCCTTCTCGGAGTTCGGCGCAGAGAAGTCCGAGCTGAACGTGTTGCCCTCGACCTGGAAGATCGGAGCCTCGGCACCCCAGTAGTACACGTAGGGGGCCTGGAACGAGTCTCCCACCGAACCGAGGATGTATCCGGGGTGCTCGGCAGCCACCTTGTCGCTGAGGGCCTTGTACTCTTCCCACGTCGTGGGAATGGTGTAGCCGAACTGGTCGAAGAGCGGCTTGTTGTACCAGAACAGCACCGGCGCGAGGTCGTTGCGGAGGCCGTAAACGGTGTCGTCGACGGTCATGGGGCCGAGCGCGCCCTTGGTGAAGCCGTCGAGGAAGCTCTGATCGAAGAAGCCCTTGTTCAGCGGGGCGGCGAACGCCTGCTGTCCGTTGTTCTCCTTCGAGGCCCACGCGGTGTCGTTCTGCTGGGTGGAGAAGACGACGTCGGGCCAGCCCTCACCGGACTGGTCGAAGAGGGCGATCTTCTGCTGGAACGAGCCCGAGCCGCCGGCGCCGCCGTCGTAGGTCTCGATGTTGATCTTGACGTCGGGGTTCGCCTTCTCGAACGCCTGGGCGAGGGGCTCGCGAGACGAGTCGACCCAAACGGTGATGGCGCTCGACGCGTCCTGCTCTGCCGCGGTGAAGCCGTACTGGGAGTCAGAGTCGCCTCCGCCACCACCGGTGCTCGGGCTGCACGCGGAAAGCGCGAGGGCGGACGCTACGGCGACTCCACCCACGAGGGCGAGGCGACGATGAGCGCGAGAAACATGCTGCGTCATTGCGGAAGCTCCTGTCTTCTTCGACGAGGTCGGATGACCGGATGCCAGCATAGGGCATACGTCATATGTTTGCGCAAGAGGCGAGATGAATCCGTGATCAAGAGCGCGCGTGAGCTGCGTGATTCGGGGAAGTCGTCCGACCTCCGCGGGAACTGCCACCTATGCCGCGACGGTCATCGTCGTCGCGACCACCATCGCGGCGTGCTCGCGGAGCGTCTGGAGCATCCGCGCCGCCTGAGGGTCAGTACACGTACTCCATCAGCTCGACGCCGAGCACGCGGAACGCGTCGTGCGCGCGCAGCCGGTGCGAGATCGAGAGGTCGTCGAAGTTGACGATGAGCGCGTACGCGACTCCCGCGCGGGGACCGCCGAGCACTCCCGCCTCAGCCCGCACCCCGGCTGCCCGACCCGTCTTGTTGATGAACAGCAGCCCGTGCTGGTCGTTCTCGTGCGCGAACGGATCGAGACCGGTGGCGGATGCCACGAGCGACAGGTCGTGGTTCAGACTCAGCCACTCCGCGACCTGGGCACTGACGCCCGGTGAGACCACCGCCGAGTTCACGAGACCGGCGAACAGCTCCGCCATCTCACGGGCGGTCGAGAGCGCGACGTGCGGAGCGTCGTCGGGGCCGCGGTCGTCGCGGAAGCGGTCGAGGAGCGCCGTCCGGCGCATCCCCAGCTGCTCCGACCGCGCGCGCACGGCCTGCAGACCCACGCGCTGCAGGAGCGCGTTGACCGCGAGCGCGTCGCCGGCCGAGGCGGCGAGCACCGCGACGTCGGCGATCGGCAGCGCGGGGGCCTTGAGATGCTGCCACATGCCGCCGACAGCGGCGCCGTGCACGGTCGAGCGGTCGATGATCTCGAGCGCGTCGATCGTGCCCGCCTCGATGGATGCCGCGACCTCGATGAGGAGCGGGACGACGCCGAGCCCCCCGACCGGCAGTGTCAGGAAATCGTCGCCCCCGAGCACCTGCGCCCCGCCGTCCAGCTCGTCGATGCGCACCGAGACGCGCGCACCGGATGCGGCGAGCTCGTCGAGCGCGCGCAGCGTCATGGTGAACGAGCGTCGTCCGGCCGCCGCACGGCGCGGAAGACGCTTCGGCCCTTTCCTCCCGGCACCCCGGAGAGCGGGCGCGTCGCGTCGGGACGACTCGACGGCCCCGCCGAGGGGCTCGGGGGTGGCGGGCTCGGGAACCGGGGGCATGCCCACGAGCGTGGCTCCTTCCGGGTCAGAAGAGCAACAAACTCCGCCTCACCAAATGGTGACGCGCTGGTCTGCGTCGAGCCAGAGAGCGTCGCCCTCGGTCACCTCGAACGCCTCGTAGAAAGCATCGATGTTACGCACGATCTGATTGCAGCGGAACTCGTTGGGCGAGTGCGGATCGATCGTGAGGAGGCGGATGGTCTCGGCATCCCGGCCCTTCTGCTGCCACACCTGCGCCCAGCTGAGAAGGAGGCGCTGGATGCCACTGAGCCCGTCCACGACCGGACCTTCGGGGTCCTGCCCCTCGGCTTCGAGCGAGAGGCGGTAAGCCGAGATCGCGATGCCGAGTCCGCCCAGGTCGCCGATGTTCTCACCGATCGTGAGGGCACCGTTGACGTGGTGCTCCTCGGACAGCCCCTCGGGCACGAGCGCGTCGTACTGGGCGATCAGGGCCTTGGTCCGCTCCTCGAACGCGGCGCGATCGGCATCCGTCCACCAGTCGCGCAGCGATCCGTCGCCGTCGAAGCGGCTCCCCTGGTCGTCGAAGCCGTGCCCGATCTCGTGACCGATCACGGCACCGATCCCGCCGAAGTTGGCGGCGGCGTCGCGGTCGGCGTCGAAGAACGGGTACTGCAGGATCGCCGCGGGGAAGACGATCTCGTTCATCAACGGGTTGTAGTAGGCGTTCACCGTCTGCGGCGTCATGTGCCACTCGTCGCGGTCGATCGGCTGGCCGACCTTCGCGAGCTGCCGGTCGTGCTCCCAGACGTTGGCCCGGCGGACGTTCCCGGTGAGGTCGTCGGCGGTGATCTCGAGGTCGCCGTAGTCCTTCCAGCGCACGGGGTAGCCGATCTTCGGCGTGAAGGCGTCGAGCTTCGCGAGCGCGCGCTCGCGCGTTTCGGCGGTCATCCACTCGAGCGAGCGGATCGAGCGACGGTAGGCCTGGATGAGGTGCGCGACCAGACCGTCCATGGCCTCTTTCGCTGCCGGCGGGAAGTGCCGTTCGACGTAGACCTTGCCGATCGCCTCGCCCAGAGCGGCCTCCGCGAGGCTCACGCCGCGCTTCCACCGCTCGCGATTCACGGGAACACCCGTGAGCTGGGTGCCGTAGAACGAGAAGTTCTCGGCGACGAAGGCGTCGGGCAGGAAAGCCGCCGTGGAGTGCACGACCTTGAAGCGCAGCCAGGCCTTCCAGTCGTCGAGGCGCTCGGCGACGAGCAGGGCGCCGAGGGACTCGACGAAGCTCGGCTGGTAGACGACGACCTCGGCGAGCGCGTCCTCGTGACCGGGGGCGACGCCCGCCCGCCACGCGGCGAGGTCGATGCCGGCGAGCGCGACGGTGTCGTCCCACGACTTCAGGTTGTAGGTCTTGACCGCGTCGCGGCTGTCTTCGCGCGACCAGTGGTGGGTCGCGATCTCGGTCTCGAGGGCGAGAACCCGCGCGGCGTCGTCGGCCGCATCGGCCACGCCCGCGAGGTCGAGGATGCGCTCGATGTGCGCGCGGTAGGCGTCGCGCGTGTCGGCGAAGTTGTCGAGACGGTAGTAGCTCTCGTCGGGCATCGAGAGGCCGCCCTGGTAGAGGACCGGGACGTACCGCGTCGGGTCGCCCGGGTCGGGCTCGACGAAGAGGGCGATCAGACCGCTCATGCCCTCGCGCTCGAACTCGCCCGTGAGCCGCAGGAGCCCGGCGACGTCGTGCACCTCGTCGACCCGTCGCAGCTGCTCCTCGATCGGCGTCCGGCCGAGCTCGTCGATGCGGGCGGTGTCCATGAAGCTCGCGAATAGATCGCCGATCTTGCGGGCCTCGGTGCCCGGCTCGGCCTGCTGCGACTCCTCGACGATCGCGCGGACATCCTTCTCGGCCTGCTCGGCGATCAGGTGGAAGGCGCCCCAGCGCGCCTTGTCTTCGGGGATCTCGGTGCGCTCGAGCCAGCGGCCGTTGACGTGGCGGAACAGGTCGTCCTGCGGGCGAATCTCGTCGCTCAGTTCGTCGAGCGCGAGGCCGGAACGGGGGGTCTCGGTCATTCAGCCAGGATAAATCCCCGTTGTTCGGTGCGGGCTGGGGACGCCGACATTGCCTCGCCCGTGGCGCGTGCGGCTGCGCGCGCCCTTGCGCCCACGCCCCGCCCGGCGCGATGTCGGCGGGTCGCCATAGGCTCGACGCGTGACCACGCGACCGCCCGAGACGCTCAACCGGTCGATCCTCCGGCTGGCCATCCCGGCGCTCGGTGCGCTCATCGCCGAGCCGCTCTTCCTCATCGTCGACGCAGCCATGGTCGGGCACCTCGGCGTCGCCCCGCTCGCGGGGCTCGGGATCGCCGGGGCGGTGCTGCACACCATCGTCGGCCTGATGGTGTTCCTCGCGTACTCCACCACACCCGCCGTGGCGCGACGCTTCGGGGCGGGCGAGGTCGGGCGCGCGGTCTCGGTCGGCATCGACGGCATGTGGATCGCGCTCACCCTGGGTGCCGTCCTGGCCCTCGCCGGCGTCTGGTCCACCCCGGCGGTCATCGATGCCTTCGGCGCCGCTCCCGACGTCGCCGAGAACGCCCGCGTCTACCTGTCGATCTCGATGTGGGGCCTCCCCGCGATGCTCATCGTCTTCGCGGCGACGGGCCTGTTGCGGGGACTGCAGAACACCGTGACCCCGCTGTGGATCGCGGGTGTCGGGTTCGCGGCCAACGCGGCTCTCAACGCCGTCTTCGTCTACGGATTCGGCTGGGGGATCGCGGGTTCGGCGGTGGGCACCGTGATCGCGCAGTGGGCGATGGTCGGTGCGTACGTGGTCGTGGTGGGCAGGCTCGCGCGCCGGCACACGGCATCCCTCCGTCCGGAGCGCGCCGGCCTCGGCGGCACCGCGCGCTCGGGCGGATGGCTGTTCCTGCGCACGCTGAGCCTGCGCGCGGCCTTCCTCGCGACGGTCGCCGTCGCCACGCAGCTGGGATCGGCCGAGCTCGCGGGGTGGCAGATCGCGTTCACGATCTTCTCCACGGCGGCCTTCGCTCTCGACGCCCTGGCCATCGCCGCTCAAGCCCTGATCGGCGCGGGTCTCGGGGCCGGTGACCTCGCGACCGTGCGCCGCGTCCTGCAGCGCACGGTCGCGTGGGGCGTGTGGTTCGGCGTCGCCGTCGGCGCCGTCATCGCCGCCGCGTCCGGCGTGGTCGGGCTCGTGTTCACCGGCGACCCCGCGGTCGCCGCGCTGATTCAGCCGGCGCTCCTCGTGCTCGCCGCCGCGCAACCGCTCGCCGCGGTCGTGTTCGTGCTCGACGGCGTGCTCATCGGCGCCGGAGACGCGCGGTACCTCGCACTCGCGGGCGTGCTCAACCTCGTCCCGTACGCGCCGGCCCTCGCGGCGGTCGCCCTCTGGGCAGGCGGAGGCGCGGCGGGTCTCGCGTGGCTGTCGGCCGCGTTCTTCGGCGTGTACCTGCTCGCCCGGGTCGTCACGCTTGGTCTGCGCGTGCGCGGTCAGGCGTGGACGACGGCGGGCGACTGACCAACCGCCCGCCGCCGACTGCTCACGTGTACCAGGTGGGAACCGGAATCTGGTTCAGCAGCACGTACTCGCCGACCTCTCGCTTCTTGTAGGCGATCGGGTCGTGCAGGCTGTGCGTGCGGAGGTTCCGCCAGAAGATGTCGAGGCCCACGGAGTTGGCCGTGGCGCGCGCACCGGTCAGCTCGAAGATCTTGGATGCCACTTCGAGGCCATCGTCGACGATGCGGAGCTTGCCCGCGGCGATGCGCACCGCGATCTCGCCACGGTGCCGCTCGGTCAGCTCTTCGCGCGGGGCGTGCAGCACGGCGCTGATCTCGGCACCCACCGCGTCGAGCAGCGCTTCGTCGGCCCAGAGTTTCGACTGCAGCGTCCCGTAGCCCTCGAGCAGGTACCACTCCTCCGTCGCGCGCTGCTTGTCGTCGCCTCCGTAGGGCCACGGCCGGGTGCGCTCGCGCGTGTAGGCCGAGGCGGTCTCGAGGGCGCCCTGGGCGATGCCGAGGTAGAAGTTGGCGAAGACGAGCTGGATCGCCGGCACGTTGAGGGTGTTGTAGACGAGCGGCTGGAACTGCTTGTCGACGAAGCCGGCGGCATCCGACCAGGGCACGCGCACGTCGCGGATCTCAACCGAGCCCGATTCGGTCAGACGCTGGCCCAGGTTGTCCCAGTCGCCCGCGAAGACGATGCCCTCTTGCGCGGTCGGCACGATCGCGAAGACGTGCGTGTCCGTGCCCTCGAGCACACCCTCCAGCACGGTGAGGTCGGCGACGCTGCCGCCGGTGGAGAACGACTTGCGCCCCGAGAAGACGAGCTCGTCGCCCTCTTCGCGGATCGTGAGGTCGGAGTCGCGAGGGTTCACCGCACCACCGAAGAAGTACGCGTTCGTGGTGTACAGCTCCTCGACCGCGGCGATCTGCGCGTCGGTCGCCACCAGCCGGGCCGCCCACGCCCACAGGTAGTGGTAGCCCAGGAGCTGTCCGATCGAGCCGTCGCCGCGGGCCACCGCGCGGATGACCTTGTAGGCCGTGTCCCAGCTCTCGCCGGCACCGCCGTGCTCGCGGGGTCCGAGCAGGGTGACCAGGCCGGACGCCTTGAGCAGATCGACCTCGGCGCGCGGGGTGGCGTTGGCGCGGTCGCGCTCGACGGCATCCACCGCGAGGATGTCGGCCACCTCGCGAGCCCGCTCGATCCACCCGGCGCTAGTGTCGGGAGTGGTTGCGTCCCGCCAGCGGTCCGCGAGGCCTGTCGTCGTTGAATCCGTGATCGTCATGATCGTTCCTTCCCAGGTGTGTGATTCGATCGGCGCGCTCCACCCCGGCTGCCACCGGAGAAGAGCAGGTCTGCGAGAAGCGCGGCGGGACGCATCCGCCTCGCCGCATCGTCGCGACGACAGTCAACAGCCGTCAACCGTCCCGCGGAAGACTGTTACCGACAAAGACCCCAGGTGTCGGGACGTCGTCACACGCTGAGCGTCACACGCTGAGCGTCACGCGCTGGGCGGCACACGCTGGGCGCCACAGGACGCGTCACGCCCAGCGGCGACACCACTCGTACATGACGACGGCGGCGGCCGAAGCCGCGTTGATCGAGCGGGTCGACCCGTACTGGGTGATCTCGACGACGGCGGATGCCGCGGCCAGCGCCTCGGCAGAAAGCCCCGGCCCCTCCTGCCCGAAGAGCAGCACGCAGGCCTCCGGGAGGTCGGCACGGTCGACGGGAACCGATCCGTCGACGTTGTCGATCGCGATCACGGGGAGTCCGGCATCCCGCGCCCACGTGGTGAACGCATCGACGTCCTCGTGGTGACGCACGTGCTGGTAGCGGTCGGACACCATCGCGCCGCGTCGATTCCAGCGGCGCTTGCCGATGATGTGGACCTCGGCCGCGAGGAAGGCGTTCGCGCTGCGGACGATCGAGCCGATGTTGAGGTCGTGCTGCCAGTTCTCGATCGCGACGTGGAACGGATGCCGCTTCGTGTCGAGGTCCGCGACGATCGCCTCCATCGACCAGTAGCGGTACTCGTCGACGACGTTGCGACGGTCGCCCTCGGCGAGGAGCTCCGGGTCGTAGCGCGGATCGTCGGGCCACTCCCCCGCCCAGGGACCGACGCCGTGGGTCGGGACCGGCGGCGTGGGCACGGGCGCAGAGGCGTCGTCGGGATGATCCACCGGTTCAGGCTATCGAGCAGCCCCACCGGCTCCGGTGTCGCCGGGGGCCACACGAGCCGCCATCGTCTCGATGACCGCGTCCGATGCCGGTGTCTGCATCACGAACTGCGAGAAGAACACCGGCCCGGTCAGCTCGATGAGCAGCCGCTCGGCGTGCTCGCTGCCGACGATGCGGGCGAGGTCGGCGGAACGCCGGGCTGCCGCGGAGCGCAGCGCCCCGGCCGCCATGTCGTCGGTGGGCGCCGTGGCGATGAGGTACGCCATCGCGGCGCGGACGGCCGGGTCGGTGAAGGCCTCCCGCACCCCGCGGAGGAACGCGGTCACCGCCTCGACGACATCGTCACCGGGGCCGACGGGGTCGGGTACCGCGTGCTCGGCGAGCAGCACGTCGGCCACGATCGCCGGTACCGACGGCCAGTGCGCGTAGACGGTCTTTCTCGCGACGCCGGCGACCTCTGCGATGCGCGAGACGGTCAGCTGCTCCGCCGACCCGTCCGCAAGCAGCGCACGGACGGCGGCGAACACCCTCTCGCGTGTGCGCCGGACGCGCGCGTCGTCCATGTGGGGCTCATCTCTCGGGGGCGGACTCCGGTGGCTGCGTGTTCCCCCTCTCGACGACGACGACGATCGCAGCCGCGCAGACGGCCAGTTCGATGACGGAGGCCTCGAAGAACGCGCTCGTCCCCATGATCGCGCACAACGCGACGATGAGCACGTTCGAACGCGCACGGAGGGTCGGGCGCAGCGCCAGCCACCACACCCCCAGGAAGAACGCAGCCACCGGGACGACCAGGGTGCAGCGCAGCATCAACGGGTCGGCGTGGGCACCGTGCTCGAGCGTGCCCACCGCCACCTCGATCCCGGCCGAGACCGCTCCGGCGGCGGCGAAGATCACATAGTGGAAGTAGCCGAACACCATTGCGCGTCCGAGGCCGTTCGACAGACGGGTGTGCATCGGGCGAGCGAAGTACACCCACCACATCGCGGCCACCACGATCAGGCCCGAGATCGCGACGACGATCAACCCGGCGAGGTGCTCGGTGTCGCCGAGGGCGGCGATGATCGCGGTGGCCGACGCGAGGATCGACTCGCCGAGAAGGATGAGCGTGAACAGTCCGAAACGCTCGGCGACGTGATGCGGATGCCACGGCGTCGGGCGCGCGCGTTCAGCGAACGGGGGCACGGCGAACTCGAGCGCCAGCACCGGGAGCACCACCCACGTCCCCACGGACGTCGCGCCGAGGCCCAGCAGGAGGAGCCAGCATGACTGCACCACAGCGATCCCCGCGGCGTAGCGGAGCGCCGTGACGCGGTACTCGGGATTCTGCACGGCGACCCGAAGCCATTGCGGGATGGCGACGAAACGCATCACGAGGTACCCCACGACGAGGAGCGTGATGTCACCCTCGGTCATCGCCGGCACGACCCCGGCCGCGATCACGAGGGCCCCGCCCATCTGGACGAGCGTGGCAACCCGGTAGAGCCAGTCGTCGGTGTCGAACGCCGTCGCGAACCACGTGAAGGTCATCCAAGCCCACCAGATGGCGGCGAAGACGATCAGGTAGCTCAGCGTCCCCTGCCCAGCGCGCCCGTCCTGCTCGAGCTCGTGCAGCGTCGATGCGGCGAAGGACACCGCGACGACGAACACGAGGTCGAACAGCAACTCGAGCGCGCTCGCGGTGCGGTGCGGCTCCGCGGCGTCGCGGGGGCGGAGAGGATGGATGCCGAACCTCCGGAGCCGCTGCTCCGTGAGCGCCGGCGTGCCCCGGCGCGGATGCCGCGCGACGCCGGGGTCGTTGTGCCCGCTCGCGTGAACAGGTGTACGGTCTGACCGACGTACGCGGGCTCGAGCAACTCGGACACGAGAAAGCACGCGACATCGGTTCGCGTGAGCGGCCCCATGCGCTCGCGCGGAGCGAGACGAGACTTGGCCAGGACAAGCCGGGGTTGAGGGGTGTTCACCAGCACCGCCGGACGCACCAGAGTCCACGAGGTCCGCGACTCCCGCACGACGGCTTCCTGACGATTCTTGTCCGCGTAGACCGAACGCAAGATGGTCGGACGCACGAGCGCGTCGTACCAGAGCGGGCCGTGACCCCAGCTGTCGCCCGCCCCCATTCCGGTAACGCAGAGGAGACGGCGAACCCCGCGCTCCCGCATGGCGTGGACGACGTTCCGGGTGCCGTTCTCGAGTAGGTGCGCATCCGAGGCGCGGGGACGCGAGCCCAAGACGCTGATCACGGCGTCGAT
This sequence comes from Microbacterium sp. NPDC086615, assembly GCF_040686055.1. Lineage (NCBI taxonomy): Bacteria > Bacillati > Actinomycetota > Actinomycetes > Micrococcales > Microbacteriaceae > Microbacterium > Microbacterium sp. NPDC086615. The sequence continues at coordinate 209,611 of NZ_JBFBJJ010000003.1, read as the reverse complement.
GCCGTCGAGCGCGGCGACGATGGTTTCGACATCCATCACATCACCCGCGACTACGTCGTCGGTCACCCCCGCGAGCGCGCCCGGCCGACGGGCCAACGCGCGAACGCGAAGCGAGAGCGCGTCGGCCCGCGCCAGCACCGCGCGGCCCATCGGGCCCGTGGCGCCGATGATCAAGGCATGGGGCGTCATTCGTCCTCCTATCCGCCGCCGCGCGGCGTCGTGGGGCGCGCCTTGGCGACGCGCGCAGTGAAGAGTGACAGGGTGTTACCTAAGACACGTACCGATACTTTTCGGCATACCGAAAAATGCACTACATTTTTCGGTATGCCGAAAACGACGGAGGCCACACCGACTAATCGCCGTCCTGCTCCGCGACGCGTCGCGTGGCTCCTCGGACCCGCCATGGTGGCCGGGGTCGCCTACCTCGACCCCGGCAACGTCGCCAGCAACATGACCGCGGGGGCGAGCTTCGACTACCTGCTCGTGTGGGTCGTCGTGCTCGGCAACGTGATGGCCTGGCTCATCCAGTACCTGTCGGCCAAGCTCGGCATCGTCACGGGCGAGAGCCTCCCGCAGATCCTGGGGCGCCGACTCGACCGCCGCTGGGCGCGGCGCGCGTACTGGCTCCAAGCCGAACTCGTGGCGATGGCCACGGATGTCGCCGAGGTGATCGGCGGTGCCGTGGCTCTGCACCTGCTGTTCGGCATCCCCCTCGTCTGGGGAGGGGCGATCACGGGCGTCGTCTCGATGCTCCTGCTCGTCGTGCAATCGCGCCGCGGCGCCCGCGCGTTCGAGACCGTGCTGATCGGCCTGCTGGTGATGATCGCGATCGGCTTCACCTTCGGCCTCTTCTTCGCTCCTCCCGACGCGAGCGGCGTCGTCGCCGGTCTGATGCCGCGATTCGAGGGGACGAACTCGGTGCTGCTGGCCGCGTCGATCCTCGGCGCGACGATCATGCCGCATGCGATCTACGCGCACTCGGCGCTCAGCCGGGACCGCTTCGCACCGGACGCACCGACCGAGGCTGCGGGCCTCGAGGATGCCCGAGGGATCTCGACCCGGCGCCTGCTGCGTGCCACGCGATGGGACGTCACGATCGCCCTGGCCGTCGCGGGGACCGTGAACCTCGCGATCCTGCTGCTGGCCGCGGCGAACCTCGCCGGGGTGGAGGGCACCGATAGTCTCGAGGGCGCGTACGCGGCGCTCCGCGACGGGCTCGGTCCGCTGGTGGCGACGATGTTCGCGGTCGGGCTCCTCGCCAGCGGGCTGGCGTCGACCTCGGTCGGCGCCTACGCGGGAGCGGAGATCATGCACGGCCTCCTGCGCGTCCGTGTCCCGCTGCTCGCGCGCCGTCTCGTGACGCTCGTCCCGGCCCTGGCGATCCTCGCGGTCGGCGTCGACCCGACGCTCGCGCTGGTGCTGAGCCAGGTGGTGTTGTCGTTCGGCATCCCGTTCGCCCTCGTTCCGCTCGTCGCCCTGACGGCCCGACGCGACCTCCTCGGCGACTATCGCAACCGCGCGATCACGACCGCGGCCGGCATCGCCGCGGCGGTCTTCCTCATCGCGCTGAACGCCGTGCTCCTGTGGCTCGTCTTCACCGGCGGATAGGCTGGCCGGCGTGGAATCGCCCGTAGCCGACGACTATCTCAAGGCGATCTACCACCACACCGAGTGGCAGAACGACCCGATCACCCCGTCGCAGCTCGCCGCCGTCCTCGGGCTCGCCCCCTCAAGCGTGACCGAGATGGTGAAGAAGCTCGCCGCGCAGGGACTCGTGACGCACCGCCCCTACGGCCCCGTGTCGCTCACCCCGGCCGGGCAACGCCGGGCTGCGGGTGTCATCCGTCGGCACCGCCTCATCGAGACGTGGCTCGTCCGCGAGTTCGGATACGCCTGGGACGAAGTGCACGACGAGGCCGAGGTGCTCGAGCACGCCCTGAGCGACCGCCTGCTCGAGGGCATCGACGCCCGCCTCGGTCGACCCCGCTTCGACCCGCACGGCGATGCGATCCCGGATGCCACCGGCGCGGTCGAGCGCGAACCTTTCGTGCTGCTGTCGGCCGCGGTGCCCGGTCACGCGGGGCGCGTGCTGAGGGTGAGCGACCGCGACCCCGAGCTGCTCCGGGCGCTCGTCGAGCGCGGCATCGACGTGGGGCACGAGCTCGAGGTGGTCTCGGAGTCGACGGTGCGCGCGGACGGCGTCGACGTCGAGCTGCCCGCCGGAGCGGCAGAGTCGGTCTGGCTGACGCGCTGAAGCCCGCGCCGCGGGTTCGCCCCGGCGGTGCGCCGTCATTCGGAGTTCGTGCCGACACGCCGACGAGCGGGCGCCCCGGACCGGCGTGCCGCCGACGAACTCCGCCGGACGGCCGCCCAGCGCCGACCCCAGCCACCGTGCCGTCACGCGGACTCCGTAACGACACACCGGGTGGCAGACGCCCCGGACCGGCGTGTCACCCACGAACTCCGCCGGACGGCACAGCACACGACGGCCGACCACACCGTGCCCTCACGCGGACTCCGTAACGACACACCGGGTGGCAGACGCCCCGGGGCGGCGTGCCGCCGCCGAACTCCGCCGGACGGCACAGCACACGACGGCCGACCACACCGTGCCCTCACGCGGACTCCGTAACGACACACCGGGTGGCGGGCGCCCCGGGGCGGCGTGTCGCCGACGAACTCCGCCGCACGGCACACCACACGAGCATCTCGAGGCGGGCACCGACACGAACTCCGCCGCACGGCACACCGGGCCGCCGTCCCGACACCACACGAACGGATGCCGAGGACTCGAGGCCCGCGCGGGCGATCCGCGACCGCTACGCTGACCCACACCGGCACCCGGGCCGGCCCGGTGAACACGAGGACCCATGACCCCTCCTGCGCAGGTGCGCCGCCCCGTCGCGGTGACCGTAGCGATCGTGCTGGTGTACATCGGCGGCCTGCTGAACACCGCTCTCGGCGTGCTCGTGCTGCTGTCGCGCTACGAGGTGAGCGCCGATCTCGTCCTGCCGGTGTCGCTGGTCGGGGCGGCAACAATCCTGCTCGGCCTCCTCACGGTCGCGGGGGGCTCGGCGCTCTCGCGCGGCAGTCGACTGGCGCGCATCCTTCTCACGGCGTATCTCTCGGTGCTCGTCGTGCTGCAGGCCGTCGCCATGGCGCTCACCGAGCTCGACCTGACGCTCTCGATCGCGCTGGCCGCCGCCGTGCTGGTGATCGCGGCGCTCTGGATCCCCGGCAACGCGCGGCACTACTTCACCCGCCCGCCCGTCGAGACGCCGGCGACCCCGCTCATCTGAGGCGTCGCCGTACGGCCTCGACGACCAGGGCGCTCACTTCGTGGGTCGCGCCGTTCCCGCGATCGCGGGGCCCTGGGCGAGGAGACGACGCACGAAGCGGCGGTGCGCGAAGCGCACGGCCTCGATCGCGGCGAGGGCGGTGACGACGACCGCGGTGACCAACCACGCGCCGTCTTCGCCCGGGTCTTGCAGCTGGAAGAACTCACCCAGCGCCGGGACCGTGAAGATCGCGGTGAGCGCGATGAACATCGCCCCGACCACGAGCACCTTCACGCGCGTGATGGGGCGCGACAGCACCGTGAGTACCCAGATCGCGACGATCGCGAGAATGATCGTCGCCCCGGTGCGCAGCTGCGCGACCGACAGACCGAGATCCATCGCGAGCCGCGTGTACACGGTCAGCGACACCGCGATCACGATGCCGGCCGGGATGGCGAAGCTCAGCGAGCGTTTCAGGAACCCCGGCACGTAACGCTGCGTGTTGGGGAGGAGCGCCAGGAAGAACGCCGGGATGCCGATGGTGAGGCCGTCGGTGATCGACAGCTGCCGCGGCAGGAACGGGAACTCCATGACCAGCACGCCGAAGAGCACCGCGAGGCCCGTCGCGTACACGGTCTTGGTGAGGAAGAGCATCGAGACGCGCTCGATGTTGGCGATCACCTGACGCCCCTCGGCGACGACCGACGGGAGGTGCGAGAAGCGCCCATCGAGGAGGACGAGACGCGCGACGGCCTTCGTCGCCGCCGCGCCCGAGTTCATCGCGATGCCGATGTCGGCGGTCTTGATCGCCAGCGCGTCGTTGACACCGTCACCGGTCATCGCCACGACGTGCCCCCGCGCCTGCAGCGCCGTGACGATCCGCTTCTTCTGGTCGGGAGTCACCCGACCAAACACCGTATGCTCCTCGAGGACGCGTCCGAGTTCGACGTCGTCCTCGGGTAGTCGGCGCGCGTCGTAGCCCTCTGCGACCTCGAGGCCGACCTCGCGCGCGATCGCGGCGACCGTGCGGGGGTTGTCGCCCGAGATCACCCGGACGCCCACGCCCTGTTCGCGGAAGAACGCCAACGCCCCGGCGGCATCCGGACGGACGGCCTCGATGAAGGTCAGAACCGCCACCGGGACGGGCTCGCCGCGGAACCGCTCCGCCGCGACGTCGTCGTCATCGAGGGGCGTCGCGGTGTGGGCGAGCACGAGGGTGCGTCGACCCGACGACGCGAGCCGGGTCACGGCGGCGCCGAGCTCGGTGTCGGCGTCCGCCGCCCGGTCGCCGAAGACCATCTCGGGGGCGCCGAGGATCCACGTGCCCGCCGCGCGTTCGGCGAACGACACCGCGCTCCACTTGCGCGCCGACGAGAAGGGGATGCGGCGCGCGGGCTCGAGCGGGGAATCCACGGGGAAGGGGTCGCGCAGGCACCGCGCGGTCGCGTTGGCGTCGTCGGCCGCACTGTACCACCCGAGGGTCTCTCGCCAGCCGTCGCGCTCCGTAAGGGTGAGCGCATCGTCGAAACGGATCTCGCCCGCGGTCAGCGTTCCGGTCTTGTCGAGGCAGATCACGTCGACGCGCGCGAGGCCCTCGACCGCGGGCAACTCGTTCACGAGCACCTTCTTGCCGGCGAGCCGCGCCGCGCCGACCGCGAAAGCGATCGAGGTCATCAGCACGAGACCGAGCGGGATCATCGCCGTGAGCGCGGCGATCGTATTGACCACCGCCTGCGACCAGGTGCCCTGCTGAAACGCCTCCGTCCACCCGCCGGCGACCATCATCTGCGCGTTCAGCACGAGCAGCCCCACGGGACCGATCCCCCAGCCGACCCACTTCAGGACGCGGTCGATCGAGGTGCGCAGCTCGCTCGACACGAGCTGGAACTTCTTCGCCTCGCTCGCGAACGTGTTGGCGTACGACGCCGCGCCCACGCGGGTCGCGCGCGCGGTGCCGTCTCCGCCGACGACGATGGAGCCCGAGAGCGCCTCGTCACCGGGGCGCTTGTCGACGGCATCCGACTCGCCGGTCAGCATCGATTCGTCGATCTGCAGTCCCTGCGAGGCGACGACGGTCGCGTCGGCGGGGACCTGATCGCCCGCGCGCAGCACCAGCAGGTCGTCGCGGACGACGTCGCCGGGCGCGATCTCGGCGTCGACGCCGTCTCGCCGCACGCGGGCGCGGGGCGCGTTGAGCAGGGCCAGACGGTCCAGGGCCGCCTTCGCGCGGAACTCCTGCACGCATCCGATCACCGCGTTCGAGAGCGCCGCGACGCCGAACAGGGCGTCCTGCCACCGCCCGAGCAGGAGCAGCACCAGGAAGCACGCGGCCACGATCCCGTTGAACAGCGTGAAGACGTTCGCGCGGACGATGTTCCACGCGCTGCGACTCGTGTCGGCGGCGTACGCGTTGGTCTGCCCGGAGGCGACCCGTTCGGCGACGGCGGCAGCCGTCAGACCGCGGACGTCGTCGGCATCGATACTGTCGGCGGTCGCCTGGTCCATGCGATCACTGTAGGGGTAGCCCCCGACACGCACGCCTCCGATCGCGATGGATTCAGGATGCCGCGCGCCGCGCCCGGTCGAAGGGCCACCGCACGTGGGTCGCCGTCTCGCAGTGCTGCCAGAGGTTTGCGCCCAGATCGGCCCGGCGCGATCGGCGCGACGGCGTCGCGGGACGGGGCAACCCGCGCGCGACGAGCGTGGGGCCGTACATGGTGCCGCCCTGGGCCGTCGGATCGACGAGCGCACGCACCAGAGACCACGCGCCCTGCTCTTTCGACTGGGTGATGGGTGCCTGGAGGTTGTCGACGAAACGCGAGAGGCGGCTCGGTTCGTTGACACCCCGGATGCCACGCGTCCGGCCGCTCGTGGAGTAGCCGGGGTGGGCGATGAGGCTTTCCACCGGCACGCTGTGCGCGCTCAGGCGACGGTCGGCTTCGAGTCCGAGCGCGGTCGTCGCCGCCTTGGACTGCACGTACGCGCGCCACGGCGAGTATCCCTCGACGAGTTCGGGATCGGTGGGCACGTGGTTCCACAGCGAGGTCGACATGCTCCCCACCCAGACCATCCGGCCGCGCGCGGCGGCGAGCGGCTTGAGCATCTCGCCGGCGAGGGCGAAGTGTCCGAGCACGTTCGTGGCGAAGACCAGTTCGTGACCGCCGGCGGTCTCGCGCGTCTTCGGCGGACGCACGATGCCCGCGTTCAGCAACAGGCCGTCGAGGCGCCCTCGCGCGCGAGCGGTCGCGGCGGCTGCACGCACCGATCCGAGGTTGCTCGTGTCGAGCAGGAGCGTCTCGATCGAGGCATCCGGATTCGCTCTCTTGACCGCCTCTTTCGCGGTCTGGAGCTTGTGCGGGCTGCGCCCGGTGAGCAGCACGTGCGCGCCGGCCGCGGCGATCTGCTCGCACGCGAAGAAGCCGAGGCCGCGCGTGGCGCCGGTGACGAGATAGGTCCGGCCCGAGAGGTCGGGCAGGTTCCGGGGGTCCCAGTCCGCGCGCGTCACCCTCCGACCCTAACGAGAAGAGTCGGCGGCGTCACGGGTGCATTCCCGATTCGGCATACCGGTGCGCGAGAAAAAGTTCGACGCGGGACGTGACGAATCCGTCGCTCGTTGCGTCATCACTGTGAGCACACCCGCTCCGCCGCGAGAACGCAGGGTTCCGCGACGCCGATACACCCCGAGAGGAAATCGATCATGGGACTCGACGACAAGATCAAGAACGCTGCCCAGGACATCGTGGGCAGGGCGAAGGAAGCCATCGGCAACGCGACCGACAACGACCGGCTCGCGGCCGAGGGCAAGCTCGAGCAGACCGAGGCACACGCCAAGAAGGCCGGCGAGAACGTCAAGGACGCGTTCAAATAAGCCGCACGACCGACGGGGGAGCACGGTGGCGGCCGAGCTCTCCCGTCGTCTCTCCCGGTGGCGCTGTCGGAGGTCGCGGCTAGGCTGAGCCCATGCGAACCCGTGCCGAGATCGAGTGCTGGCTCACCGACATGGACGGGGTCCTCGTCCATGAGAACACCCCCGTTCCCGGAGCAGCCGAGCTCCTGGCGCAGTGGCGCGCCGAGGGCACGCCGTTCCTCGTCCTCACGAACAACTCGATCTTCACGCCGCGCGATCTGAGTGCGCGGTTGCGCGCGTCGGGACTCGTGGTCCCGGAGTCGTCGATCTGGACCTCCGCGCTCGCGACGGCCGACTTCCTGAAGTCGCAGATGCCCGGCGGCTCGGCTTTCGTCATCGGCGAGGCGGGCCTGACGACCGCTTTGCACGAGGCCGGGTTCATCATGACCGAGACGGCTCCCGACTACGTCGTGGTCGGCGAGACCCGCAACTACTCGTTCGAGGCGATCACGAAGGCCATCCGCTTCATCCGTGGCGGCTCGCGTTTCATCGCGACGAACCCGGATGCCACGGGCCCCTCGACCGAGGGCGTGCTGCCCGCGACGGGGGCGATCGCCGCCCTCATCACCAAGGCGACGGGCCGCGAGCCCTACATCGTCGGCAAGCCGAACCCGATGATGTTCCGGTCGGCTTTGAACCGGATCGGCGCGCACAGCGAGAACACCGGCATGATCGGCGACCGCATGGACACCGACATCGTCGCGGGCATCGAGGCCGGACTCCACACCGTGCTGGTGATGACGGGGATCAGCGACGAGAGCGAGGTCGAGCGGTATCCGTTCCGCCCCGACGAGATCCTCGGCTCCGTCGCCGAGCTCGTCCGCGACGAGCCGCTCGAGAGCGACCTCGCCGACGGCGAGGACGGGCTCGCCGAGGGTCTCTGACCCACCCCACGCCCGCTCCGTCAGGATGGACGCATGGACGACCGCACCCTCTGGCTGATCACGGCCCTCATCATCACGGCGGGCAGCCTCGTCGCCCTCCTCGTTCAATGGCGACGCTCACGCCATGGCGGTGGTCGGCGCGACCCGTTCGACGGACCGGGCGGGGGCCACGGCGGCGGGCCGGCGTGACAGATTCGCCCCCGTCCGGCACTCGACGGGTGACGCTCTCGCAGGTCGCGGAACGGGCGGGCGTCTCGCGGTCGGCGGTGTCGTTCGTGATGAACGGCCGGACCGACCAGAGACTGTCGGCCGACGTGTTCGAGCGAGTGCGTCGCGCGGCGGAAGAGCTCGGCTACCGCCCCAACCAGACGGCGAAGACCCTGCGTACCGGCCGGTCGGGGACCATCGCGCTCGTGTCGGACTTCGTCAGCAGCACGTCGTACGCCAACGCGATGGTGCGCGGTGCCATGCGGGCTCTGCGCGAGCGCGACATCCTGCTCTTCACCGTCGACACCGAGGGCGACCCCCAGGTCGAGGAGCGCCTGCTTCACAGCCTCTTCGGGCGGGACATCGACGGCGTCATCTACACCTCGATGTTCACGCGAATCGTCGACCCGCCGCCGCTCCTCGCGGCGACCCGCACCGTGCTGCTCAACTGCCGCGTGCGCGGCGGAGACGACGTGGCCGTCGTGCCCGACGAAGTCGAGGCCGGCCGCGAGGCGGCGCGCCTGCTCATCGCGGCCGGGCACACCGACGGCATCTGGTTCGTGGGCGACCTGCCACCCGGACGGCGGGGAGGCCTGCTCTGGAACGAGTGGGGCCCACTGGCCCTTCCGGAGCGCCTCGAGGGGATCGAACGCGAACTCGCGTCGTCGGGCCTCTCGCTCGCGGGGCACGCGGCCGTCGACGACGACTGGGATGCCCCGAACGGGCAGCGCGCCGTGGAACGACTGCTGGAGGACGGAGCGCGGCCCTCCGCCCTCATCTGCGTGAACGACGCGGTCGCCGCGGGCGCCTATCGGGCCCTGCACGCGGCCGAATGGCGGATTCCCGACGACGTCTCGGTCATCGGATTCGACGGCAGCCCCCTCGCCGGAATGCTGGAACCCTCGCTCACCTCGATCTCACTCCCCCACGAGGATCTCGGCCGCCGAGCCGCGACCCTCCTCCTGTCGGACGACGCGACGCCGCGCGTCGAGCGCGTCCGCATGCCCGTGCACCTCGGTGCGTCGGTCGGCTCCCCCACGCGCTGAACCCTCGACGATCTTATGCTTTACTCCCTTTGCTATATCGGTATAGCATCCCTCTGTCGGCCACGAAGGGTCGGCCGCTGGCGTCATCGACAAAGGAGTGCGACATGACCCACACCCCCTCCCGTCTCTCGCGGGCTCCCCACGCCTGGTGGGTCGGCTTCGTCTGCGGAATGGCGACCTTCGTCGACACCGCGGCGACCACCGGCATCGCCGTCGCGCTCGTCCTGTTCCAATCCATGGCGCCCGGGGCACCCGGACTCACGCCCGATCAGATCGGGCTGCTCACCGGCGTGCTGACCGCGGGCGTCGCGGTGGGTTCGCTCGTCGGTGGCCGATTGGGCGACCGCCTCGGCCGACGCCGCGTATTCCTCGTGACCATGGCGCTCATCGTCGTCGGCTCGCTCACCCCGTTCTTCGGGGTCTCGTTCGAGATCCTCCTCCCCGGCATCGCGCTCATCGGCCTCGGAGTCGGCGCCGATCTGCCGGTCGCCCTCGCGACGATCTCCGAAGCGGCAACCGATCGAAACCGCGGGAAGATCCTGGTCTTCTCGAACCTCCTCGGGGGTTTCGGCATCCTGATGGCCGTTCTGATCGGCATCTTCTACGGCTCGCTGGGCCCCGTCGGCGGACAGATCATGTTCGGCGCCTTCGGCGGGATCGGACTCGTCGTGCTGGCACTTCGTCTGACCATCCCGGAGTCGGCGATCTGGCTCGCCGCCCGCGACGAGCGTCGCGCGGGAGTGCAGACCGTCCGGGCCGAGCGCACGCGCCTGCGTGACTTCGGTCGCACGCCCTACCGCCGCCCCTTCGTGACGCTGCTCGTCTACTACACGCTCGCCTCGCTCGCGATCAGCGTCGCGGGAAGCTTCGGCACCTTCGTCGCGGTCAACGTGGCCGGCATCCCGGTCAACGAGTACCAGGGCTGGACCCTGCTGGCGATGCCCGCCGCGATCGTCGGCGCCGTCTGGTTCATGAGCGTGGCCGACACCCGGTTCCGCATGAACTGGTTCGTGATCGGCGCCGTGGGCGTCGTCGTGGCCAACCTCGTTCCGGTCGTGTTCGGGTTCACTCTGCCCGCGTTGATCGTCTCGGTCGTCGGGTCGACGTTCGCCGGCGCGTTCTGCTTCGAGACGATCATGAAGGTGTGGACGCAGGAATCGTTCCCCACGATGATGCGCTCCACCGCCCAGGGCACGATCTACGCGGTCGCACGCTTCGCGACCGCCGGGCTCAACGTCGTGACCCCCGCCCTGCTCGCCCTGAACCCGTCGGGCGTGTACGTCGGCGTCTCGATCGTCGCGGCGCTCGGCTTCCTGATCGGTTGGATCGGATTCCGGCGCGCCACGCGATCGTCCTTCGACGTCGAGAGTGAACTCGTCGCCGACGCGTCCGCGACAGACCGCCCCGCGCCCGCCACGCCGGCGACCGCCTGAACCCGGAAGTCCTCGATGATCCTGCAGCCCTTCGACGTCTCCGCCCGTGGTCTCGCTCTGCGCGGCGTGCACTACCGACCCGATCGCGACGGCGACGCGCCCACCGTCGTGCTGTTCCACGGCTTCGGAGGCTCGCGGGTCGAGACGACCGGGGTGTTCGTCACCCTGGCCCGTGCCCTCACTGCGCGCGGGCTCGGGGTGGTCGCTTACGACCGCGCCGGGCACGGCGAGAGCGACGGCGACTTCTTCGACACGACCGTCTCGGGCGACATCGCCGACGCCCACCTCGTGCTCGAGGCCGTGCGTCGGAGGGAAGGAGTGGATGCCGAGAACCTCCACCTCGTCGGGATGAGCCTCGGCTCGGTCGTGGCATCCGTCGCCGCCGCCTCGAACGAGCACGCCTTCCGCTCTCTCACGATGTGGTCCACCGCGGCGCTGTTCGTCGACGAGATCAGCGGCGGCACCCTGCAGGGACGCTCGCTCGAGGGCCTCGACCGCGACGGCTTCTTCGACTTCCTGGGGATGCGGCTGGGGCCGGCGCTGCGCGACGACGCCGTGACCTTCGACGTCTACGGTCGGGCGGCCGGCTACGACGGTCCGGTCCTGCTGCTGCACGGGACGGACGACTTCATCCCCGTCTCGTACGCCGAGCGCTACCTCGCGGCCGACGTCTTCGGCGACCGCGGCGAACTCGTCGTCGTCGACGGTGCCGATCACGGGTGGGCGCAGCTTCCGCAGCGCGACGACCTGATCGCGCGCACCGTCGCCTTCATCACGGCGAACGTCCGATGACCGCCCGGGGCGAGGTCGTCGCTCTCGACGGCGGCCGCGTGCGGATCGTCGGGCACCTCGACACGCTGCGCGACCGCGGCATCCGTCCGGTGCGCATCCCCGTCGCGGCCTGGCCGCAGTTCCCGCCCGCCGGCGAGAACCTGCGCGCAGTGTCGATGCAGGCGAGCGGCGTCCGCATCGCCCTCGTCACCGCGGCGACCCGCATCGAGCTGCACGTGGTGTGCACGCGCTTTCAGGTGCAGGACTTCCTCGGTGCGCGCAACGCGTTCGTCGCCGAGATCGACGAGAAGCGGCACGCTCATGTCGAGTCGCCGGTGAACGGCATCCTCCACGTGCCGCTCAGCGCCGACGCGCAGCGCACCGAGGAGTTCTCGCCGTCGTCGGTCGTCGTGTTCGACGACCTCCCCGAGGGCGAGAAGACCGTGACGGTGTGGCTTCCCCAGGGCATGATCGTCGATCTCCTCGACGTGCGGGCGAATCGGCCGATCGAAGCTCCGGGGCCCTCGACGCGTCCGGTGTGGGTCCACCACGGCAGCTCGATCAGCCACGGAGTCGAGACGCCGCTGCCCACCGGCACCTGGCCCGTCGTCGCCGCCCGCACAGCCGACCTCGACGTGATCAACCTCGGCTTCGGGGGCCAATGCATGCTCGACCCCTTCGTCGCCGACGCCATCGCCGCGACCCCCGCGGACGTCATCTCCCTCAAGGTCGGCGTGAACATCGTGGGCGCCCGGTCCATGGATCAGCGCACCTTCGCGCCGGCGCTGCACGGCTTCCTCGACCGGGTGCGGCGGGGGCATCCCGAGACGCCGATCGTCGTGGCATCCTCGATCCTCTGGCCCGAGAGCGACGAACGTCCCGGCCCCTCCGACGTGGAGTTCCTCGACGACGGCATCCGATGCTTCACCGCGGGAGACCCGGCCGACATCGCGAAGGGCGCGCTCACGCTCGCGGAATCGCGGCGTCACATCGCGGGAGTCGTCCGCACCCGCGCGACCGCGGACGAGGCGATCCATTACCTCGACGGGCTGGCGCTCTACGGCCCGGAAGACGTCGCCCGCTTCCCGCTCCCCGACGGGCTGCACCCCGACGAGGCGCTGTACCGCGAGATGGGCGCGCGCTTCGCGGCCCTGGCGTTCGGCCCCGACGGGCTCGTCCCGCGCGAGAGCCTCGGCGACTGAGCCGTTACTGCGGCTGGAGGCCCAGGTCGTCGAGATCGATGGATGCCAGCCACTGCAGGCCCTCCGCCTCGATCGCGGCCTGAGCACCGGTCTTGCGATCGACGATCACGGCGACGGCGACGACCTCGGCGCCCTCGCGGCGCAGGGCTTCGACCGCCTTGAGCGCCGACTGGCCCGTCGTGGAGGTGTCTTCGACCACGACGACGCGCTTGCCCTTCACGTCGGCGCCCTCGATCTGGCGGCCGCGGCCGTGGTCTTTCGGCTCCTTGCGCACGACGAACGCGTCGAGCGGGTGGCCGGCGTGCACCGACTCGTGCATGACGGCGTTCGCGATGGGGTCGGCGCCGAGGGTGAGGCCGCCCACGGCGACGACACCGTCGAGATCCTTAACGAGGTCGAGCACGAGACGGCCGATCGCGGGAGCCGCCCGGTGGTCGAGGGTGAGCTTGCGCATGTCGACGTAGTACGTCGCCTTCTTGCCGCTCGAGAGGGTGAAGTCGCCGTGGAACACCGCCTCGTCCTTGATGAGGCCGATGAGGGCCTGGCGGTCGGCTTCGAGCTCGGGCGTTGAGGCGGCGGTCACGGCGTCGATTCTATTGCCCCGTGCCGGCGCGGCCGAGGGATGTCGCGGCGCGGGGGTTCGGCATCCGTCCGGCCGGGAATGTCGCGGCGCCGTGCTTCGGCATCCGTCCGGCGGAGTTCGTCGGCGAAACGCCGCAGCCGCGCCGCCTCGAGCGGCGTCTCGGGCACGAACTCCGCGCGACGGCACGGGCCCGACGCGACGGCACGACAGCCCAGCCCACCCACCCCGCACGAGACCGACGATGTCCCCGCCCGAAAGTAGGCTGGATGCCATGCGCCTGGCCACCTGGAACGTCAACTCCATCCGCGCCCGCGTCACCCGCACCGTCGAGTTCTGCGTGCGCGAGCACATCGACGTGCTGGCGATGCAGGAGATCAAGTGCAAGACCGAGCAGTTCCCCTACGCCGCGTTCGAAGAAGCCGGGTATCACGTCGCCGCGCACGGGCTGAACCAGTGGAACGGCGTCGCGATCGCCAGCCGCGAGCCTCTCGAAGACGTCGAGATCGGCTTCCCGGGCATGCCCGGCTTCGAGAAGGGCAAAGAAGGGCCCGACCTCCCGCAGGAGGCGCGCGCGATCGGCGCGACCGTCGACGGCGTGCGGGTGTGGAGCCTGTACGTGCCCAACGGTCGCGGGCTCGACGACCCGCACTACACCTACAAGCTCGACTGGCTCGAGAAGCTCCGTCAGTACACCGCCGACACGCTCGCGGAGAACCCCGATCTTCCGCTCGCGCTGACCGGCGACTTCAACATCGCCCCGACGGATGCCGACAACGGCGATCCCACGGTCGTCGAGGGCGCGACCACCCACGTCTCGCCGCCCGAGCGTGCCGCCTTCGCGGCCTTCGAGTCCGCGGGACTCACCGACGTCGTCCGTCCGCTCGTCCCCACCGGCTACACGTACTGGGACTACAAGCAGCTGCGCTTCCCCCGCAACGAGGGGCTGCGCATCGACTTCATCCTCGGGTCGCGCGCGTTCGCCGACGCGGTGCAGGGCGCCGAGATCCACCGGAACGAGCGGAAGGGTGAGGTCCCGAGCGATCACGTCCCCGTCGTCGCCGACCTCGACCTGACGGATGCCGGAGACGACGACGATCTGCCGATGATCTTCGGCTGACACGGGTACCGGCTCGCGCGCAACCGACGCGTTCGACGATTACCGGTGGCATCCGGCGCACAGAACCGGAAACGCGTCGTAGATCCGGACGCATCGCGTGGATTCATCCGAATCTGACGCCGGTCTCCGGATCCACGACACCGGTGCGCCACCCGGCCGTGCGTTCCGACGCGAGTGCCAAGGCGGGGCCGAGGCGAACCCCGACCCCGCCGTTGCGCGGGCTTCAGACCGCGGGGACCTCGGCGGGAGCGGTGCGCTGAATGAGCGTCACCAGCGCCTCGATGATCGAGCGGAGGAACGCGGCGGTGCCCTCGTCGGTCACGGTGCCGTCCTCTTCGAAGAGGCCGGGGGTCGACTGGATGTAGCCCTCGGGCTGGCCCAGGACGAGGGCGTTGTAGTGCAGGAGCACGGAGCGGAGGTGCTGCTGGCCCGCAGCGGTGGCGATGCCGCCCTGCGAGGTGCCGATCACGGCGGTCGGCTTGTCGTTGAACGACGCCTCGCCGTAGGGACGCGCCGACCAGTCGAGCGCGTTCTTGAGCACGCCGGGGATCGAACGGCTGTACTCGGGGGTCACGACGAAGACGCCGTCGGCATCCTCGATCGCCTTCTTGAACTCCTTGGCGACCTCGGGGAAGTTCCCGTCGTAGTCGGGCGAGTAGAAAGGGAGGTCCTTGATCGGGATCTCCTTGAGCGTGACGCCCTCGGGGGCGACCTTCTCGAGGGCCTTCGCCAGGCGGCGGTTGATCGAGGTGCTGGAGATGCTTCCGACGATGTAGCCGATCGTGTAGTCGGTCACGGTGATCCTCTCTGGGGACTGAAGGGCGGCGCGCGCCCGGGTACATTCACCTGCAAGCATCGACGGTGAACCTGTATTCCCCCTCCTCTTGACTCCGTCCCGAGGGGGATGCAGGCGTCGGCAACTCGCCGTAGCGTGAGGGGATGCCACCGCCCACCCGCACGCAGCAGCGAAACGACATCGTGCTCGCGGTGGTGCTGCTGCTGGGCGGGCTGCTCAGTGCGGTGCTCTCCGCGGTCTCGGGGCTGTACGGCGACAAGCAGGCGCCGCTCGCCCTCGCCGTGGGGTACGTCTTCGTGCTCGCGGTGCCGATCGCGTTCCGGCGGCGATGGCCTTCGATCACGGCCGTCATCGTCTCGTTTGCGTACTTCCTGGCGGTGACCCTGCGGATCCCCGAGATCTACGCCGGAAACATCGCGATGTTCATCGCGCTGTACACCGTGGGCGCCTGGGAGCAGAACCGGCGGCGCGCGACGATCGTGCGGATCGCGATCATCGTCGGCATGTTCACGTGGCTGTTCGTCGTGATGTTCCAAGACGCGACCCAGCCCGTCGATCCCTCCGTCGAGGGAGCGTTCTCACGCGCGGGAGCCTTCTCACCGTTCGTCGCCTACCAATTGCTCATGATCGGCGTGAACGCGCTGTTCTTCGGCGGCGCGTACTACTTCGGGAACCGCTCCCACCAGCAGATGAGCGAGCGCGCCGCACTCGAGGAGCGCACCGCAGAACTCGAAGCCGAACGCGAGGTCACCGCGGCGCAGGCCGTCGCGCTCGACCGTGTGCGCATCGCGCGCGAGCTGCACGACGTGGTCGCGCACCACGTATCGCTCATGGGCGTGCAGGCGGGCGTCGCGCGAACGCTGCTGTCAAAGGACCCCGACAGAGCGCGCGAGGTGCTCGCGGGTATCGAGGGCTCCGCCCGCACGTCGCTGCACGAGTTGCGGCAACTGCTCGAGACGCTCCGCGCCCCCGGTAGCGAGTCCGACCCCGACACCGCGCCGACCACGCACGGTCTGACCTCGATCGCGGCGCTCGTCGACGAGGCGACCGCCGCGGGTCTTCCCACCACCTTCACCGT
This sequence comes from Microbacterium sp. NPDC086615, assembly GCF_040686055.1. Taxonomy (NCBI): domain Bacteria; kingdom Bacillati; phylum Actinomycetota; class Actinomycetes; order Micrococcales; family Microbacteriaceae; genus Microbacterium; species Microbacterium sp. NPDC086615. The sequence goes on along the minus strand of NZ_JBFBJJ010000003.1, from coordinate 193,309 downwards.
GATCGGCGAACCCGCGCACGATCCGCCCCCGCTCGTGCAGGTGAACCTGTACCGCATCGCGCAGGAAGCGCTCACGAATGCGCGTCGGCACGCCGGTCCCGGCGCCACCGCCGACGTGCGTCTGCGGTTCGATCCGGATGCCATCGAGCTCGAGGTCTCGAACACGGGACGCGCAGGCTCGAAGACGCCTGGGCTCGGTCAACTGGGCATGCGCGAACGCGCGGCGGTCTCGGGCGGCACGATCGAGATCGGCCCGCGCTCGCGGGGCGGCTACCTCGTGCGCGTGCGCGTCCCGGCCGCGCAGAACGAGGTGGCCCATGTCTGAGCTCCGAGTCCTCCTGGTCGACGACCACGCGATGATGCGCGCGGGCTTCCGCACGATCCTCTCGCTCGAAGACGACATCACGGTCGTCGGCGAGGCCACGACCGGTCGCGAGGCGATCGCCGCGGCGGCGGAGCTGCACCCCGACGTGATCTGCATGGACGTGCAGATGCCCGACATGGACGGCCTCGAAGCCACCCGTGTTCTGGTGGCGGACCCCGCGGTGGATGCCGCCGTCCTCATCGTCACGACCTTCGACCGCGACGACTACCTCTTCGCCGCGCTGTCGGCCGGAGCGAGCGGATTCCTGCTGAAGAATGCGGGTCCCGAAGAGCTCGTCTCGGCCGTGCGCGTCGTCGGGGCCGGAGACGCCCTGCTCGCGCCCGAGGTCACCCGCCGCGTCATCGAGCGCTTCGCCTCGGGAGGGTCGCCCGAGCCCGCGGCATCCGTCCCTCCCCCGCTCACGCTCGCGGAACCTCTGACCGAGCGCGAGTCGGAGGTTCTGAGACTCGTCGCCGAGGCGCTCAGCAACGCCGAGATCGCCGCGCGACTGTTCATCGGCGAGGCGACGGTGAAGACGCACGTGTCGAACGTGCTGCAGAAACTCGGCGCGCGCGACCGCGTGCAGGCCGTGGTGTTCGCTCACCGGCACGGCCTGGCCTGACGGCGCCCGGTCCCTTCGACAGGCTCAGGGACCTTCGACAGGCTCAGGGACCTCCACGGGCCGAGAACCGGCGAACCGAGGTGGCTGAGCCCGTCGGCCTCTCCGGCACGCCCGAGGGTCCGCGCGGGAGGTGGCTGAGCCCGTCGAAGCCACGGCGAGCCGGGACGCCGGTCCCTTCGACAGGCTCAGGGACCTTCGACAGGCTCAGGGACCTCCACGGCCGAGAACCGGCGAACCGAGGTGGCTGAGCCCGTCGAAGCCACCGGGGGATGCGCAGGTCGACGCCCTCCCCCGCGCGGCGGAGGCGACGACCCCACCCGCGGCGGAGGTGCCGTGGCATCCGGATCCCTAGCGTGGGAAGCATCGAGAAGAAGGGATGCACCGTGCTCCAGTTGGACGGCATCACCAAGAGCTACGGCGGTCGCCGCGTGCTCGACGACGTGAGCTTCACCGTCGCCCCCGGGCGGCTGACGGGGTTCGTCGGCGGCAACGGCGCCGGCAAGACCACGACCATGCGCATCGCCCTCGGCGTGCTCGGAAAGGACGCCGGTTCGGTCGTGCTGAACGGCTCGCCCGTCACCACGTCCGACCGCCGCCGCTTCGGCTACATGCCCGAGGAGCGCGGGCTGTACCCGAAGATGAAGGTCGCTGAGCACATCGCCTACCTCGCGCGGCTGCACGGCTTCGGCAAGGCCGAGGCCACCGCCAAGGCGACGGCCCTTCTCGAGCGCCTCGGACTCGGCGAGCGCCTCGGCGACCTCGTCGAGACGCTCTCGCTGGGCAACCAGCAGCGCGCGCAGATCGCGGCATCCCTCGTCCACGGGCCCGACGTGCTCATCCTCGACGAGCCGTTCTCGGGCCTCGACCCGCTCGCCGTCGACGTCGTCGCCGGGGTGCTGCAGGAGAAGGCGGCCGCGGGCGCGGCGGTGCTGTTCTCGTCGCATCAGCTCGACGTCGTCGAGCGGCTGTGCGACGACCTCGTCATCATCGCCGGCGGCACGATCCGCGCGGCCGGGACCCGCGAGGGCCTCCGGGCCGAGCACGCCACGCACCGCTACGAACTGGTGTCGCGCGGCGACGCCGGGTGGCTGCGCGACGAGCCGGGGGTCACGGTCCTCGACTTCGACGGGGGCTACGCCCTGTTTGACGCCGCCGACAACGCCTCGGCCCAGCGCGTTCTGCAGGGTGCCGTCTCGCGCGGCGACGTCGTGAGCTTCGCTCCGCAGAGACCTACCCTCGCCGAGATCTTCAAGGAGGTCATCCAGTGAGCACCACGACCCCGACCACGCACCGCGCCCCCAGCGACCTGCAGAGCATCTGGCTCGTCGCCGAGCGCGAGATCGGCTCGAAGCTGCGCAGCAAAGCGTTCGTCATCTCGACGGTGATCCTCGTGCTCGCGGCCCTCGCCTCGGTCGTCTGGGGCGGTTTCGCCGCGAACAACCTCTCGGGAAACGGCATCCCGGTCGCCGTCACGGCGCAGACGCAGGCGGCGGTCGAGGGACTCGACGGACTCGAGGTCACCGTCGCCGACAGCGACGACGCGGCCACGGCCCTCGTCGAGGACGGGACGGTGGATGCCGCCCTGGTGTCGGGCTCGACGGATGCCTCGTTCGACTACACCGTGGTCGTGAAGGACTCGGTGCCCTCGACCCTTCTGCAGATGCTCAGCGAGACGCCCCCCGTTCAGGAGCTCGAGCCGGGAGCCGGCGCGGCGAGCGCGCTGCGCTACTTCATCGCCCTCGCGTTCGGGCTCGTGTTCCTCATCGCGGCGTCGACCTTCGGCGGCACGATCGCGCAAAGCGTCGTCGAAGAGAAGCAGACGCGGGTGGTCGAGATCCTCATCTCGGCGATCCCCGTGCGGGCGCTGCTCGCGGGAAAGGTGCTCGGCAACACGGTGCTCGCGATGGCGCAGATCGTGCTCCTCGCCGCGGTCGCGGTGATCGGCCTCGCCGTCACAGATCAGGCCGGGGTGCTCAGCGCCCTGGGCGCCCCGATCGCCTGGTTCGCGATCTTCTTCCTCTTCGGGTTCGTGCTGCTGGCGTCGCTGTTCGCCGCCGCCGCCGCGATGGTCTCGCGTCAGGAGGACATCGGGGCCACCACGACCCCGATCACGATGCTGATCATGGCGCCGTACTTCCTCGTGATCTTCTTCAACGACAACCCGGTCGTGCTGACGATCATGTCGTACGTGCCGTTCTCGGCGCCGGTGGGGATGCCGCTGCGCATGTACCTCGGTGACGCGCAGTGGTGGGAGCCGGTGCTGTCGCTACTCGTCCTCATCGCGTCGTGCGTCGCGGCGATCGCCATCGGCGCGCGGATCTACCAGAACTCCCTCCTGCGGATGGGGGCGCGCGTGAAGCTCGCGGAGGCGCTGAAGGGCTGAGAGCAGCGCGGGGGCTTTGGGCGGAGGGGGCTGAGGCCCGGCGGGCGGAGGGGGCTGAGGCCGTCAAAGCCCCCGGTCCCTTCGACAGGCTCAGGGACCTCGCGTTGCGCGCGACCCGGCGGGGCGGAGGGGGCTGAGCCTGTCGAAGCCCCCGGTCCCTTCGACAGGCTCAGGGACCTCGCGCGCCACAGCGGGGGAAGGGGGAGGGATGCCAGGGCTTCGGCATCCCTCCCCTCTTCCCTCCGCTCCTCGCCGTGTTCTCAGGGGGCGATTAGGCTCTTTCGGTGCTCCGCCTTCTCGCTTTCGCCGCGTTCGGGGCAGCGATCGGCGGTCTCATCGTCTCGCTGCTGGGGAATCCAGACCCGGGAATGCTCATCTTCGGCGTCGCCATCGGAGTCTGCATCGCCGCGACCACCGTCTCGCGACTGGCCGGGGGGCTTGCCGCAGCGCTTCCCTCCCCCGCCGCCGTGAAGGAGGCCCGCGATGCCCGGCGTCTCGGGCGCGCGCGCATCGACGCCGTGCGCCAGACCGGCACGTTCGTCAACGAGCAGCCCGTTTGCGACATCGACGTCACGGTGGTCTCCCTCACCGGGGACGCGTGGGCGACGACCATCCGCAGGCTCGTGCCCCTGACCGAGCTGCCCGCGTACCAGGCCGGCCTCGAGCGCGACGTCGCGATCCTTCTCGAGGGCGGGCCCGAGATCGTGTTCGCAGACGGGGAGCTCTCGCCCGCCGAGATCGCGCGCCTCGTCGTGCCGCCGCGTTCCGAAGTCGACGTCCGACCGATCACCCCGGGGACGCGCATCGACAGGGGTCGCCGCCGCGGACCGCTGATCGGCATCGGCCGCCGTGGACGACCCCTGCGCCTGGCGGTGTTCGCGCTCGTCGCCGTGCTCGCGGGCGCCGTCGTCGTGCTGCCCTTCCGCGGGGCGGTCGGGCTGACCCTCGACGCGTGGTCGGACGGCCGGTGGAGCGTCGACATGCGACACCCCGACGCACTCGAGACCGCCGAAGGGGCGCTCCAGGAGGCGATCGGACACGACCGGGTCGTGTCGATCACGGTGATCCCGGATGCCGTCCTCGTCGACGCCCCGATCCGCGTCGGCGCAGTGGAGACCGACGAGTGGACCTACCGCGGCGGCGTCGTGAGCCACGACGGGGCGGCTCACCGTCAGCCCGAGCTCGCGGAGGAGCAGTTCTCGTGGTCGGACGTCGCCCTCGACCGGCTCTGGCCCGCGATGGAGCAGGCGTCCGCCCAGAGCGGGCTTCCCACCGACGGTGCGTCGGCTCGCATCGAGCGCGCGACCGACGACGATGTCCAGAGCCCGACGTTCATCCGCAACGTCGGCGTGCCGGAGATCACGTTCGGGCTGCGCGACGACTATCGCGACGCGTTCTTCCGTCTCGACGCCACGGGCACCGACCTGCAGCCGGCCGGCTGACGCGGGTCACTCCTCGAGGACCGCGAGGACGTTGCCCGCCGGGTCGCGGAACCACGCGATCAGCGGGCCACCCTCGCGCATGATCCCGCGCGAGCCGGTGGGGAAGTCCGCATCGTCGTAGATCTTCGTCTCGACGCCACGCGCCCGCAGGTCGTCGACGGCCGCCTCGACATCCGCGACGGGGAAGTTCAGCGCCGTGAACGACGCGGGCGTGTGGTTCGGCTTGCCGTACACGAGCACGCTCCCACCCGAGGCGAGCTGCAGCGACAGGAAGCCGGTGCCGGCGAGCACCTCGACGGTGAGTCCGAGCGTGTCCGCGTAGAAGCGATGGGCGGCGTCGAGGTCGTCGACGGCGAAGCCCGAGAAGGCACCGGCGGGACTCAGCGCGCCACGAAGGCCGTGACGCTGTCGGACAGACGGATCGGGATGCCGTCGACCCCCGACGAGACCGGCTCGCCGATCGCGACGGTGAGTCTCTCGTCGATGCCGAAGACGGCGGCTCCGACCTGCGCTCCGCTCGCGCACCCGGCGGACCAGGGACGGTTCTCGCTGGAGGTGAAGGTCGCGATGCAGCGTCCGTCGCCGTCGTCGGGCCGGGCGAGGTAGATGCGGAAGTCGCTCACCGTCGCGATGTAACGGGTGCTCGCCGGGTCGATGCCGCTGTCGCTGAGGATCTCGGCCGAGATGACGTCTTCGGCCGTCTGCGGGAAGGTGAGCTCGGGCAGGCTCGCCTCGGCGGGATCGGCGGTGGCCGCGGTCGACGGCGGGGCCGCGAACGTGGAGCCGATCGCGACGCCGACGCTCACGAGGGCGACGGCGCCGACCCCGATGAGCGCCCAGCGGAGGGCGGGGCGCCGGGTGGACGGTTCGGTGACGTCGTCAGCGGGCGTCGGGGGCTCGGCATCCGGTACGTCGGCGGGCGGATCCTCCACGATGGGCGGCCGTCGTGCGTTCTCCTCGAGCTCGGCGAGCCGAGCGATCATCGCCGGAGTGGCGGCGGCACCGTCGACGCCGTAGACCCGCTCGCGCAGCAGGCGCAGCTCGACGTCGTCGTCCATGCGATGACTCTAGGGCCGCGCGGTGGGGGTGGGGGCGGACTGCGCGGTCCCCGTGCGCAGCGTGAGGTCGTGCTCGCCGCGCGGGGTCGCTCACGCAGCGCGAGGTCCCTGAGCCCGTCGAAGGGACCGGAGGCTTCGACAGGCTCAGCCACCTCCGCCGCGGCCCGCAGAGCGCGCGGCCACCGCCGCCGCGGCCCGAGGAGGGCGCTCAGCGCGGAGCCGTGGCATCCAGGGCGTCGGCCGCCCCCACCAGCGCGAGATGCGACAGGGCCTGCGGGGTGTTCCCGGCCTGCCGCTTCGTCGTGGGGTCGTACTCCTCCGACAGCAGGCCGAGGTCGTTGGCGACCGCCGTGAGGCGCTTCATCAACGTCACGGCCTCGTCGCGCCGCCCGCTGTGCGCGTACTGCCCGACCAGCCAGAACGAGCACGCGAGGAAGGGATGCTCGTCGCCGCTGAGCCCGTCGACACCGGTGGTGCGATAGCGCAGAAGCCACCCGTCGGGCATGAGCGTCTTTTCCATGCGCGCGACCGTGGCGAGCATGCGCGGATCGTCGTAGGCGCAGAAGCCCACCTGCGGCAGCACGAGCAGCGACGCGTCGACCTCGTCGGTGTCGAAGTGCTGCGTGAACCACCCGCCCTCGTGCACGCCACGCGCATCGATGTCGGCGCGCACGCTGTCGCGCAGCGCGCGCCACGTGTCGACCTCGCCCTCGCGACCGCCCTCTTCGACGGCCCGGATGCCACGGTCGAACGCGGCCCACACCATCGCCCGGGAGTGGGTGAAGGAGTGCGGTTCTCCGCGCATCTCCCAGATGCCGAGGTCGGGTTTGTCGACCTCTCCTGCAAGCTGATTCAGCAGGGAACGTTGGAGCGACCACGAGAACGTCGTCTCTTCGACGCCCGCGTTCCGCGCCGCTTCGAGCGCCACCATCACCTCGCCGATGACATCGGCCTGGTACTGCGTGACCGCCCCGTTGCCGATGCGAACGGGCGCGGCGCCGCCGTACCCGGGGAGGCTCGTGATCTCTCGCTCGGGGAGGTCGCGCTCCCCCGCGATGCCGTACATGATCTGCACGTCGGCCGGATCGCCGGCGATGGCCCGGAGCAGCCAGGTGCGCCAGTGCTGGGCGGCATCCAGGTACCCGTGGTCGATGTACGCGCTCAGCGTGAGCGCGGCGTCGCGCAGCCACACGTAGCGGTAGTCCCAGTTGCGGGAGCCGCCGAAGGCCTCGGGGAGCGATGTGGTCGCGGCCGCGACGATCCCGCCGGTCTCGGAGTGCGTGAGGGCGCGCAGCACCATGAGCGAACGGGTGACGAGTGCCGCGTGCGTGCCGGCTGACTGCACGCGGTCGGCCCACGCGGCCCACCATTCGCGCGTGCGTTCGAGGGCCGCCTCGACGTTGAACGCGGCCGGGGCCTCACGCCACGACGGGCCCCACGAGAGGACGGAATCGACGCTCTGCCCCGCCGCCGCCGTCCAGCGGCCGCGATGCGCGGTGTCGACGGCGATCAGGCGCGGACCCCGGATGACGACGGCATCGGGACCCGCGACGGCGAGGATCGCGTGTTCGCCGCCCTGTCCGATCTGCTGGACCCACGGGACGGCTCGCGCGTAGTCGAAGCGCAGACGGACCTCGCTGACGAAGTCGACCTCGCCCGACACACCGACCACGCGACGGATCACCGCTTCGACGCCCTCGTCGACCGGCATCGCGTCGTAGACGTCGGCGACACCGGTCGACGTCTCCCACCGCGTCACGAGCACGAAGGTGTCGCCGTCGTAGCGGCGGGTCGCCCGGGCCTCGGGGTCTGCGGGGCGCAGCGACCACCGCCCGTGCGACTCGTCGCCGAGGAGCGCGCCGAGCATCGACCCGCTGTCGTACCGCGGCAGGCAGAGCCAATCGATGCTCCCGTCGCGGGAGACCAGGGCTGCGGAGCGGCAGTTGCTGAGGACCGCATAGTCCTCGATCGAAGTGGTCACCCTCGGATCATGGCAGGTGCCGCCGACATCGTGGCCGAACATCTCGATAGTGGCATCCATGCGCGCGCTGCAAGCATCCCGGCGATGTCGGAACCGAGCGCTACGGTTACCCCATGGCGGCGGACACGACCCTGATCATCCTGGGCGCCTCGGGCGACCTCACCTCTCGACTGCTCCTCCCGGCCCTCGGCCAGTTGCTCGCCCGCGAGCCGAAGCGCTCGATCCGCCTGCACGGCGCCGGCATGGACGACTGGACCGACGAGCACTGGCGCGACGTCGTGAAGAAGGCCTTCCAGACGATGGATGCCGAGGCGGCCTTCGACCAGGTCTCGTCGACGACCTACTCGCAAGCCGACATCACGAAGGCCGCCGACCTGCAGACCCTCCTCGACGGCGCCGAAGGACGTCCGGCCCTGTACTTCGCCGTTCCGCCGGCCGTCACCGAGAAGTCGTGCATCGCCCTCGCCGACGTCACGATCCCCGCGGGCACGATCCTCGCCCTCGAGAAGCCCTTCGGCACCGATGAAGCCAGCGCGCACAAGCTCAACCAGCAGCTGGCAACCCTCGTCCCCGAAGACCAGGTCTTCCGCATCGACCACTTCCTCGGTCGCTCCACGGTGCTCAACCTGCTGGGCGTGCGCTTCGCCAACCGTCTCATCGAGAGCGTGTGGTCGGCCGACGACATCGCGACCATCACGGTCGACTTCCCCGAGAAGCTCGGCCTCGAAGGCCGCGCCGGGTACTACGACTCCGCAGGAGCCCTGGTCGACATGATCCAAAGCCACCTGCTGCAGGTCATGGCGTTCGTCACGATGGAGCCGCCGTCCTCGCTCGACCAGCTCGATCTGCGCGACGCGACGTCGGCCGTGCTGCGCGCAACCCACGTGCTCGACGACGACCCGGTGAAGAACTCCCGCCGCGCGCGGTACACCGCGGGCGAGGTGGGCGACCGCCACTTCGTCTCGTACGTCGACGAGCCCGGCGTCGACCCGTCGCGCAACACCGAGACGCTCGCCGAGATGACCGTCGAGGTGCGCACCGCGCGCTGGCAGGGTGTGCCCATCACGCTCCGATCGGGCAAGGCTCTGGATGCCGGAGACCCGGCCGTCACCGTCACCTTCAAGCCCGTGCGGCACCTTCCGGGCGGATTCGTCGGCGAGAGCGACCCGTCGAAGCTCGTCTTCTCGCTCGGCCCCGACACGATGAGCCTCGAGCTCAACGTCAACGGCGCCGACGACCCGCTCGAGCTCGAGCGCGTGACCCTGGATGCCGATCTCGGCGAGGGCGCGCTCAAGGCGTACGGCGAAGTGCTCTCGGGCATTCTCGACGGCGACGCGATGCTCGCCGTCCGCGGCGACGCGGCCGAGCAGTGCTGGCGCATCGTGCAGCCGGTGATCGACGCGTGGCGTCAGAACGAGGTGCCGCTCGACGAGTACGCGGCGGGAAGCGCGGGGCCGTCGTCCTGGAAGGCCTGACGGCGGCTCCTGCGGCGGGGCGGGGCGGCACCGTTGCGGCGCGACGCGACGAGCCGTCGCTCATCGACGCGCACGCCGAGGGCGCGGCATCCTGAAATCTCTCTATGAGGGCGCGACGCACGACGTCACATGGGAACATCTCGTGCGCGCGTGGCGTTCACTGGTTCGGGTCAACGGCGTCCCGGCTCAGTCCTCGTTCACAGGAGTATCCATGTCTCTCGTTCTCGACCGCACCGCCCCCACCGAAGCCCCCATCCTCGACGTCCTCGCCGAGCGCTGGAGCACGCGCGTCTTCGACCCCGAAACGCCGATCGACGAAGTCGCGCTGCGCTCGGCCCTGGAAGCCGCCCGTTGGGCTCCCTCGGGCATGAACCACCAGCCGTGGCGCCTGATCGTCGCCCGTCGCGGCGGCGACGCGCACGCTCTCGTCGTGTCGGCCCTGATGGGCTTCAACCAGGCATGGGCTCCGGCCGCCGGCGCGCTGGTCGTCGTGCTCGCCGAGACCGAGACGGCCGAGGGCGAGGCACGCCCCTGGGCTCTGTACGACGCCGGTCAAGCGGCCGCGCACTTCACCGTGCAGGCGCACGCCGAGGGTCTCGCGACGCACCAGATGGGCGGCTTCGAGGTCGACGCCCTCCGCGCGGCCTTCGACATCGAGCCCCGCTTCGTGCCCGTGACGGTCATCGCCGTGGGCACCCTCGGCGACGTCGACGCGGCCGAAGAGGGACTGCGCCAGCGCGAACTCGCGCCGCGCGAGCGCCGCACGATCGCGGAGTCGCTGCTCGTCGACGCCTGATCACGACACCCCAGCGACACTCGTTCGCCCCCGCACCCGAAGCCGCGGTGCGGGGGCAAACCTGCTTCGGTCCGGCCAGCGGCGGGGCGCCGACGCGGACTCCGCCCTGAGGCGATCGCGCCGCAGCGGTGGCGGACCGCGCTCACCTGTCGTCGGCAACGTGGCGTTCACAAGAGCGGCTTACCATCGCTTCCGTGACGACCTCTTCGCCCACCGAAGCCGGTGCACCGGAATCACAGCCCATCGCGCTCGCGGGGGCGCGGCGCGGACGAATACGGTGGCGACGCCTCCGTCGGCTCAGCCTGGCACTCGCCGTCGTTGTCGTGGCGATCGTCGCGGCGGGGCTCCCCCTCTACGTCTTCCCTCCGCAGGGCGATCCGACCGACGCGAATCTCGTCTACGTGATCGGACCGCCCCAGCAGCAGCGGCTCGATCTCGGTGAGACCCTTCGCGACGCCGATGGCAACCTGCCGATGCTGATCTCCGTGTCGGGTTCCGCAAAGGGGCATGGGGACCGCGCCTTCGATGCCTCTGAGATCGACGCGTGTGGCGAGCCCGGGGTCACCTGCAAGCGGCCGGACCCGTTCACCACCGCTGGCGAGGCCAAACTCCTCACCGAATACGTCAGCAGTCACCCCAGCGGAAAGACGGTCGTGATCACCTTCACCCCGCACGTCGCCCGCGCGCGCTACATCTTCGCGAAGTGCTACGGGGGCGACGTCACCGTGATGGGTGTCGACACGAACATGTCGCTGTACGACTGGGCGTTCCAGTACGTGTATCAGACCGCGGGGTTCGTGAAGGCCTGGCTCACGCCCTGCCCGTGACGAAACGGGGCGGCTGGTGCAGGACCCGCCGGGACGGCCACACCCCATAAACGCCATCCGCTCACAGAAACGCGAGCACACCGCGTTTACGTGAGCGGATGGCGTTTATGCACGGGGGGCGCACACACGGGAGGGGGATGCCACGCACACCGCGTGGCATCCCTCTCCCTGTTCGGCCTACTCGACGATCTCGGCCTCGATCACGTCGTCGTCGGGGTCGTCGCCGGGCTCCTCGGCAGCGGGGCCCGTGCTCACCAGCATGAGCGAGTCGCCGTCGCTGGCCACGTCGACGCGGACCACGTCGCCGTCGCGCACCGTGCCGGCGAGGATCGCCATCGCGAGGCGGTCCTGGATCTCGGACTGGATGAGTCGACGCAGCGGACGCGCGCCGTACACCGGGTCGTAGCCGCGCTCGGCGAGCCACGAGCGGGCGTCGGGCGTGACCGCGAGGGTCAGCCGGCGCTCGCGCAGGCGCTTGTGCAGAGCATCGACGGCGAGTTCGACGATCTGGGCGAGGTCGTCCTGGCTGAGGGCCTGGAAGATCACGATGTCGTCGAGGCGGTTCACGAACTCCGGCTTGAAGGCCTGCCGCACGAGAGCCTGAACCTGTTCACGCTTGGCATCCATCGACAGCGTCGGATCGATGAGGATCGGCGAGCCGAGGTTGGAGGTCAGGATCAGGATGACGTTCGTGAAGTCGACCGTGCGGCCCTGGCCGTCGGTCAGGCGACCGTCGTCCATGACCTGCAGCAGCACGTCGAAGACTTCGGGGTGCGCCTTCTCGACCTCGTCGAGCAGCACGACGCTGTAGGGACGCCGACGCACGGCCTCGGTGAGCTGACCACCGGCCTCGTACCCGACGTACCCCGGAGGGGCACCGACCAGGCGCGAGACGGAGTGCTTCTCGCCGTACTCCGACATGTCGATGCGGACCATGGCGTGCTCGTCGTCGAAGAGGAAGTCGGCGAGCGACTTCGCGAGCTCCGTCTTTCCGACACCCGTGGGGCCGAGGAACAGGAACGAACCGACCGGGCGGTTGGGGTCGCTGATGCCGGCCCGCGAGCGTCGGACGGCGTCGGACACCGCCTTCACGGCATCCTTCTGTCCGATCAGACGCTTGCCGAGCTCGCGCTCGAGGTGTAGCAGCTTCTCGGTCTCGCCCTGGAGCAGGCGCCCCACGGGGATGCCCGTCCAGGCGGCGATGACAGCCGCGATGTCTTCGTCGGTGACCTGCTCGTTCACCATGCGGTCACCCGCGGGCTCTTCGCGCTCGGCCTTCATCAGCTCGCGCTCGAGCGCCGGGATCTCGGCGTACAGCAACCGCGACGCGCGCTCGAGGTTGCCCTCGCGCTGGGCACGCTCGGCATCCACGCGGGCGGCGTCGAGGCGCGTCTTGAGCTCACCGACGCGGTTCAGCGAGGCGCGCTCGCGCTCCCACCGCGCCTGTAGCTCGTCGAGCTTGGCCTGTTCGGCGGCCAGCGTCTCGCGAAGAGTCGCCAGGCGTTCTTTCGACGCCTCGTCCTTTTCCTTCTTCAGCGCGAGCTCTTCGAGCTTCAGGCGGTCGACGTGACGACGAAGCTCGTCGATCTCGAGCGGGGCCGAGTCGATCTCCATGCGCAGGCGCGACGCGGCCTCGTCGATCAGGTCGATGGCCTTGTCGGGCAGCTGGCGCGAGGGGATGTAGCGGTTGGAGAGGGATGCCGCTGCCACGAGCGCCGCGTCGGCGATCGCAACCTTGTGGTGCGCTTCGTACCGCTCCTTGAGGCCGCGGAGGATCGCCACGGTGTCCTCCACCGTGGGCTCGCCGACGTAGACCTGCTGGAAGCGGCGTTCGAGAGCGGCATCCTTCTCGATGAACTCGCGATACTCGTCGAGCGTGGTCGCGCCGATCAGGCGCAGCTCGCCGCGGGCGAGCATGGGCTTGAGCATGTTGCTGGCCGCGACCGACCCTTCGCCGCCGCCCGCGCCCATGAGCACGTGCAGCTCGTCGATGAATGTGATGATGCGTCCGTCGGACTCGGTGATCTCTTTGAGGACGCTCTTCAGCCGCTCCTCGAACTGTCCGCGGTACATCGCACCGGCGACCAGCGCCGAGATGTCGAGCGAGACCAGCTCTTTGTTCTTGAGGCTCTCGGCGACGTCGCCCGCGACGATGCGCTGAGCGAGCCCCTCGACGACGGCGGTCTTGCCGACGCCGGGCTCGCCGATGAGCACGGGGTTGTTCTTGGTGCGCCGGGTGAGTACCTGGCTGACGCGGCGGATCTCGCCGTCACGCCCGATCACGGGGTCGAGCTTGCCCTGGCGGGCCCGGTCGGTGAGGTTGATGCCGAATTGCTCGAGGGCGCTGCGCGCGTCCTCCTGCCCCGGCTGTTGTGTGGCGTTCATGGTGTCTCCTGGAAGTTTTCTCGCTTCACTCAAACTTGAGTGGCGTTGACTCAAGTTTAGCATCAGCGTCCGCGCGGGGCAATGGGGTCGGCAGGATGCCACGGCGTCGAGGCGCGGCATCCGGAGTCCGCCCCTCGCGGCGAGGGGGACGGCGAGCGGCGTCGAGGCGCGGCATCCGGAGTCCGCCCCTCGCGGCGAGGGGGACGGCGAGCGGCGTCGAGGCGCGGCATTCGGAATCCGTCCTGGGGGCGATGGGGGCGGTGACGGGCCGAGGCGTCCGGAGTTCGGCCCGCACGGGGCAATGAACGCGGCACGCGACCGAGTCGTCGAGGCGCGGCATCCGGGATCCGTCCCGGACGGGACCGGAGCAAGGCAGGCGGTGCCCACCTGGCCGTCTGGTGGCGTCCGGGTTCGGGCCGGCGCCTACCGCCAGGCGGAGTGGGGGTGCGCGCGGGGGCGTACCGTCAGGCGAAGTGGGGGGTGCGCGCGGGGGCGTACCGTCACGCGGAGTTCGATTGCGACGCGCCGCCCCGGCGACCAGCCGAACGGCGCGTCGCCCACGAACTCCGCCCAACGGCACACGACCGCCGGGCGGCGATCACCCCGAGGCGAAACCCGCCCCACCACCGCGCGTACCGCCATGCGGAGTCCAGCCACGACACGCCGCACCGGCGACCAGCCGAACGGCGCGTCGCCCACGAACTCCGCCCAACGGCACACGACCGCCGGGCGGGGATCAACCCGAGGCGAAACCCGCCGCACCACCGCGCGTACCGCCATGCGGAGTCCGGCCACGACACGCCGCGAACAACGCCGCACAAACGGCGTGGCGCCCACGAACTCCGCGCGACGGCACGGCCGCGGCCCGCCCGCCGCCCCGGGGCAACCGAGGCCGCAACAGGACGAATCCCGGATGCCGAAACCCGGCCCCCGGACGACGTCAGGCGGGCACGGCCTCGCGCGGCGCGGCAGGCACGTCATCCGCACACGAAAAGCGCGCGCGATATGCCGTGGGGGTCAGGCCCAGCGTGCGGGCGAAGTTCTGACGCAGCACCGCCGCCGAGCCGAACCCGCACTCCGCAGCGATGCGGTCGAGGCCGAGATCGGTCTCCTCGAGAAGGCGCTGCGCGTGCAGGAGGCGCTGGCGGGCGAGCCACGCGGCGGGCGTGGCACCGAGGTCGGCCTTGAAGCGGCGGGCGAAGGTCCGCGGCGACATGTGCGCGCGGGAGGCCAGCTGATCGACCGAGAGTTCGGCATCCAGGTTCTGCAGCATCCACTCAGTCACCGGCGCGAGCGACATCGACGGAGCGACCGGCAGCGGCGAGGCGATGAACTGCGCCTGCCCGCCGTCGCGCTGCGGGGCGACCACCATGCGCCGGGCGATGCGGTTGGTGAGTTCGGCGCCGAGCTCCTGGCGCAGCAAGTGAAGGCAGGCGTCGAGACCGGCGGCGGTTCCCGCGCTCGTGATGATGCGCCCGGACTGCACGTAGAGCACGTCGGGGTCGACGTCGATCGAGGGATACATGCGCGCCATGACGTCGGCGTAGCGCCAGTGCGTGGTGGCGCGCTGGCCGTCGAGCACACCGGCTGCCGCGATCACGAACGCCCCACTGCACACGCTCAGGAGCCACGCGCCACGCGCGTGAGCGCCACGCACGACCTCGAGCACACGCGGATCCACGGACCCCCACTGCTCGCGCGGAATCGGCGCGAGGATGACGATGTCGGCGTCGGCCGCCGCGTCGAGACCGAGCTCGACATTCACCGAGAAGCCGATGTTCGAGGGGACGACGCCCGGATCCGGCGCCACGATGCGGAAGTCGAAATTGGGGATGCCCTCATCCGTGCGATCGAGGCCGAATGCCTCGCACGCGAGACCGAACTCGAACGGAGCGAAACCCGGCTGGATCACGACGGCGACAGAACGCATGTGCACCTCAAGGAGTGGCAGAAATCGAACGAACACCGTCCATCGTGCCACTCGCGGCGCAAAATAGCGATGCGTAGCTTTTCTGCCATGGCTTATCTCATCGCTCTCGCCGCCCTCACCCTCGTCAGCGTGGTCGCGTCGGTGTGGCTCATCCGCACCGACGGCTACCGCGCGGTCCCCACCGACCCCGCGCGCGCCGCGCGCCGTCGGGAACCCGCCTCGCGCGAAAAGAAGCGTCAGCGTCCGGCGGAAACGGCCCGGCCGTACACCCCGACCATCGCTGCCGTCCGCGACGACTGGCGGAACCGCTCCGCGATCGTCGGGTCGACAGCGACCGGCGTGCCCGCTGCGATGTCGTCGGCCGCGCGGCGGAGCGAGTCCGCGAGCGCGGAGGTCGTTGCATCCGGAACCGCCCAGACGCCAGCGCCCAGCTCCGACGCGATATCGGGATCGCTGACGACCGCCGGAGTTCCGAGCGAGGCCGCCTCGAACACGGTCATGCCCTGCGTCTCGAAGCCGATCGAGGTCTGCACCACCGCGTCGGCAGCCGCCAGCCGCGCGAGCGTCTCGGCGTAGCTGAGGCGTCCGGAGAAGACCACGGATGCCACGGGCTTCCGCTCCGCGACGAGCTTCTGCGCCGCGCGGAGTTGGGCGCCACCGCCGATGATCTCGACCTCGGCGTCGATGCCCGACTCGACCACCGCCTCGAGGAACGGCAGGAGGCGCTTCTCGGGGCTCATCCGGCCGAGCCACACGAAGCGCGGGGGGCCGGGGCGGCGGGCCTCGGCACCGGTCGCGAGCGCGGCGTCGAGGATGTCGTCGTCGATGCCGTTCCAGATGACATCGACACCGCCGGCGGCGGGCACGACACCGCGCTCTTCGAGGCGCCGAGCGAAGTGCCCGGAGGGTGCGGTGATCGCGCGCGAGAGGCCCGCGAAGCGGCGGAGATAGGCCCATCCGTCTGCCGGGCCGGCGCCCTGCGTCGCGTGCCCCGCGCGTGCGTCGGGCGCCGCGGGCGCAGCCGCCGCCACGCGTGCGGAACGCGCGGCATCCCGCGGATTCACGCCCGGGGACGGCGGGGTCGCCGCGTTGCCTCGCGTCGCCGCCGCGCCGCGCAGCGCCCGCCGCGCCCACGCGTTCAGCACGCGGAGGACGAGAGTCGGGAAGGGCGCGGTCGCCTCGATCCCGACGTCGACGCGATTGTGCATCGTGTGCACGACGGGGAGGCCGTGCCGCGCCGCGTAGCGGTGTCCGATGAACGCACCCCAGAAGTCCGCCTGCACGTGCACGACGTCGACGGGGAGTCGGGCACCGAGCTCGGCATCCACGAACCGATCCGTGCGCGAGCCGGGCCAGGTGAGCGCGTACTCGCGGTCAGGCGTGATCGCGATCGAGGGGAGGTCGATGTACGCCGCGTCGTCGGGCGCGGGCCGGTGCATCCGTGGCGCGACGACCGTCACGACGTGCCCCGCGCGCTCGAGGAAGCGCTTCTGCAGCCGCATCGACACCTGCGCCCCGCCGAGGGACTCGAGGTGCTGGTCGGCGAACATCACCACGTGCACGCGGTCACTCCGGGATCGGCCGTCCGCGGTACAGCGCCTCGAAGGTGTCGAGCGTGCGACCGATGTCGTGCACGATGACGCCGTCGAGCGAGGCCTGCTGCATGCGGCGACGCTCTTCGGGGTCGGCGGTGAGGACGTCGGTCAGACGCGCCGCCAGCTCTTCGGCGTTGCCGGGCTCGAAGAGGTAGCCGTTCTCGCCGTCGTGCACGAGGTGCGGGAGGGCGACGGCGTCGGCAGCGACCACCGGGAGTCCGGATGCCATGGCCTCCATCGTCGCGATCGACTGCAGTTCCGCGATCGAGGCGATCGCGAAGACGCTCGCCCGGGTGTAGAGCGCGCGCAGCTCCTCTTCGGAAGTGTGACCGTGGAACGTCACGCGCGCAGAGAGGCCGAGCTGGTCGGCGAGCTGCTCGAGATTGCGGCGCTGGTCGCCCCCTCCGACGATGTCGAAGGTGACGTCGAGGGCGGGGTCGAGCAGCTTGAGCGCCCGCAGGACGACGTCGATCCCCTTTTCGCTGGTGAGGCGGCCGACGAACAGGATGCGGTTCGCATCGCGCGGCTCGAGATCGGGCGTGTAGTTCGACCGGTCGATGCCGCACGAGATCGGGATGACCCCCTCGATGCCGATCGTGGACTCGAGGAAGTCTGCCGCACGGCGCGTCGGGGTCGTCACCGCACGGGTCATCGCGAACGTGCGGGCGGCATCGGCCCAGGCGAGCTTGACGAAGATGCGGTCGAGGAAGTCGGGGAGCGTCGTGAAGTCGAGGATGTTCTCGGCCATCACGTGGTTGGTGGCGACGACCGGGATGCCGCGCTTGCGCGCCTCTCTCGTGAGACCGCGGCCGATCACGATGTGCGACTGGATGTGGACGACATCGGGCTTCACCTGGTCGAGCACCTTGCGCGCGTAGTGCTTCGCCCGCCACGGCAGGACGAAGGTGAGCCAGTCGTGTGGGAGGAAGCGATACGCCGGCAGACGGTGCATCGTCATGGGCTCGCCCTCGATCACCTCGGTGAAGGTGCCGGCGTGGCTGTGCCCGACGCTCGGTGCCGCCACGTGCACGTCATGCCCGCGGGCGACGAGCCCCGCGGCGAGGCGCTCGGCGAATCGAGCGGCGCCATTGACGTGAGGAAGGAAGGTGTCGGCTCCGATGAGGACGGTGAGCGGACGGTCGGCGGGCGTGCCGGTGGGCGTGCCGGTGGGACTGCCGTCGGGCATGGGGTCGGAGGGCGTCGCAGGAGTGGTCACGGGTGGTGAGGCCTATCTGTGCGGCGGTAAGGGGCACGCGGGGCGGGTTCGCGGGGCTGCTCCACTGTACCGGAGGGCGTTTTGCGCTCCCCGGAAGCCCCGCCCGAACGCTTCAGCCCCTCACCTCTCCACCCTTCTCGTCTTCGGCGACCGGTTCCCAGCGGCGGGCGTAGCGCGCCATGGGCTGCAAAGAGCGGAGAAGCTCGACACCGCGCTCGGTGAGGCGATACGAGATCGTCACGGGCGTGGTCGGCCGGACGTCGCGCGCCACCAGCTCGGCGACTTCGAGCTCACGGAGTCGGACGCTCAGCATGCGACCCGAAAGCCCCTGCACCCGGTGCTCGATCTCACTGAAGCGCTCGGCCCCCATGCCGAGGGCGAGCAGGATGCCGCTGGACCACCGCCGACCGACGACTTCCATGACATCGGAGATCCGCCGGCATTCCTCGTCGTCGATGTGCAGGGGCAGCGAAGCAGTCACTTACTCATCGTAAGCCGCTTACGCGGGGTTTGTCGAGCGTGACAGGTCGCCGGAGGCTGAAGACATGACCGACTACCTGCATCCCCTGCGCTTCGGCACCTTCGTCACCCCGGTCGCGTCCGCCCCGCAGCAGCCGGTCGACCTCGCGCTCCTCAGCGAAGAGGTGGGGCTGGACATCGTCACATTCCAGGACCACCCCTATCAGCCGGCGCTCCAGGACACGTGGACGCTGTTGTCCTGGGTCGCGGCGAAGACCTCTCGCATCCATGTGTCCGGCAACGTCCTGAACCTCCCGTTACGCCAGCCCGCCGTGCTCGCGCGGGCGATGGCGAGCCTGGACCGCCTCAGCGGCGGGCGTGCCGAGCTGGGGATCGGCACGGGCGGATACTTCGATGCGATGGCGACGATGGGCGCGCCCCTGCTGACGCCGGGCGAGGCCGTGAGCGGGCTGGACGAGGCTCTCGACATCATCCGGGGCATCTGGGACACCACCGACCCCTCGCCACTGCAGGTGGACGGCGTGCACCACCGGGTGTTCGGCGCCGCACGCGGACCGGCCCCGGCGCACGAGATCCCGATCTGGGTGGGGGCCTACAAGCCGCGGATGCAGCGCATCATCGGCCGGAAGGGAGACGGCTGGCTGCCGAGTCTGCCGTGGATGAAGTCCGGCGACATCGAGCGCGGGAACCGGATCATCGATGCATCCGCCCGAAAAGCCGGCCGTGATCCGCGTGCGGTGACCCGTCTCTTGAACGTCACCCCGCAGTATGCCGCAGCCGACCTCGCCGAGTTGACCGTCGAGCACGGGATCAGCGTCTTCATCCTGGGTTCCGACGATCCGCGCGAGATCCGGAGGTTCGCGGCAGAGACGGCGCCGCGCATTCGCGACCGTGTCGCCGAAGCCCGCCGGAGCAAGCGCACCCCCTCTGCGGCGCGCGCCTTCCGCGACGATCCGATTCCCGATGCGCTCGCCTCGCGCATCCTGCTGCCCGGCGACCCGGGCTACACCCGCTACACGGCCGGGTACTTCCGCGGAGCCAGGCCCGGGCTGGTGATCCGCCCGCAGTCGCCGGCGGAGGTTCAGGATGCCGTGCGCTTCGCGTCTCGTCATCGCGACGTACCGCTCGGCCTGTTCAGCGGCGGACATGGGATGTCGGGGCGGTCGCTGAACAACGGCGGCATCGTGATCGCCCTCGATGCCCTGAACGAGATCGAGATCAGTGGCGGGAATCGCCTGCGGGTCGGCCCGGGCGCCCGTTGGCGCGAGGTCGCGGCGGCGCTCTCGCCCTACGGCCTGGCGATCACCGCGGGTGACTACGGCGGCGTCGGCGTGGGCGGGCTGGCCACCACCGCGGGGATCGGGTGGTTCGCGCGCGAGCGAGGACTCACCATCGACCATCTGCGCGCGGTGGACATCGTCACGGCGGACGGCGAGCGCGTCCACGCGAGCGAGTCGGAGAACCCCGACCTGTTCTGGGCAGTGCGTGGGGCGGGTGCGAACTTCGGCGTCGTGGTCTCGTTCGAGTTCGAGGCGCACCCGGTCACCGACCAGGTCGGATTCGCCATGCTCGCCTTCATCCCCGACGACCTCACGACCTTCCTGGAAGGGTGGGGGACGGCGATCGAGAATGCGGATCGCACCGTGACGGGCACGCTCATGATCGGCCCCGTCTCCCCCGGCACGCCGCCCGTCGTGCAAGCACTGATCGTCGTCGACGAGCACGATCCCGAGGTGGTCGTGGCGCGTCTCCAGCCGCTCGCCCGGCTCGCGCCGATGGCGAATCAGTCCGTCCAGATGGTCCCCTACGCTGCGCTTCTCGAACTCCCCGCCGGTGGCGAGCTCCAGCACGGGCACGGCGAGCCGCACGGGCACTCGGGCCTGGTACGTCACCTCGACCATGAGGTGGCCGGGAGGATCGCCGACCTGATGGCATCCCGTTCCTCGTTCATTCTGAGCATCCGTTCTGCCGGCGGCGCCGTCGGGGATGTCGCCGCGGACGCGGCCGCCTACGGATGGCGAGACGCGAACTTCCTCCTGGCGATGGTCGGGGGCGGCACGGGTGAGGTCGAAGAGAGGTGGGCTGAGCTCGCGCCGAGCCTGGAGGGCATGTACCTCAGCTTCGAGACCGACACCGGTCCAGAGGTTCTCGAGCGAGCATTTCCGCCCGCCCACCTCGCTCGGCTCCGGAGGCTGAAAGCCGTCTGGGACCCCAGCGGCCTGTTCCGCGACAACTTCTTCATCGCGCCCGACCCCCATCCCGTCTCTCGCTCATCCTCGACCTCGGACGAGGACCGTTTCCCGACCACCACCCCCCGGAGTTGATTTCCTTGTCTTTGCTGCGTATCGACGCATCCATCCGCCACGACGGCTCGGCCAGCCGGGCTCTCGCGGACACAGCCCAGGACCACTGGCTGAGGACCACCACCGACACGCGTGTCGTGCGACGCGAGGTGGGCGTCACGCCTCTCCCCAGTGATGCGTGGGCGCGAGCCCTCTCCGCGAGCGCCGCGACAGACCAGGACCGCACGGCCGAAGAGCGAGAGGCGCTGGACCTCACGGCGCTGCTCGTGGATGAACTCGCTGCGGCTGATGCCTACCTGTTCGCCGTCCCTCTCTACAACTTCGGGGTCTCTCAACACTTCAAGACGTACGTGGACCTCGTCGTCGCCGACTTCCGCATGGGTCCAGGATCGCGTCCGGTCACGGCAGGCAAGCCCGGAGTGCTCGTCACGGTCCAAGGAGGGAACTACTCGCCGGGAACGCCCAAGGAAGGATGGGATCACGCGACGGCGTGGATGCGTCGCATCTTGGAGGACGTCTGGGAGATCGACCTGGACATCGTCACGCGCGAGTTCACTCTTGTCGGAGTGAACCCGGCGCTGGACGCGTTCACCGAGATGGCTGAGCGCATCGAGACCGCGGCGCACGCAGATGCCCGGCACGCCGGCCGCCGGCTCGCGAAACGACAAGTCGAGTCCGCGAGCCGGTGACGCCGGCGCCCGAGGACCGCTCAGGAGTCCGCGCCGCGTGCGACCTCCACTCGGGCGGCGTCGGCGCCCGACGCGGCGTTCTGGAACTGCGACTGGTACAGGCGCCAGTACGCGCCGTGCTGGGCGATGAGCTCGTCGTGGCTTCCCTGCTCGACGATGTCGCCGTGCTCCATCACGAGGATGAGGTCGGCGTCACGGATCGTCGAGAGGCGGTGGGCGATGACGAACGACGTGCGCCCCTCGCGGAGCGCCGCCATCGCCTGCTGCAGCAGAAGCTCGGTGCGGGTGTCGACCGATGACGTCGCCTCGTCGAGGATCAGCACGGAGGGACGCGCGACGAACGCCCGCGCGATCGTGATGAGCTGCTTCTCGCCGGCCGAGACGTTCGCCGCATCTTCGTCGAGGACCGTGTCGTATCCCTCGGGGAGAGAGTGCACGAACTGGTCGACACGGGTCGCGACGGCAGCCTCGACGATCTCTTCGTCGGTCGCGCTCTCGCGGCCGTACCGGATGTTGTCGCGGATCGTGCCGGCGAACAGCCACGGATCTTGCAGCACCATCCCCGTGCGCGAACGGACGTCGTCGCGGCGCAGGTCCGCGATGTTCTGCCCGTCGAGCAGGATACGCCCGGCGTCGAGCTCGTAGAAGCGCATGATGAGGTTGACCAGCGTGGTCTTACCGGCGCCGGTGGGCCCGACGATCGCGACCGTCTGCCCGGGCTCGACGCGGAAGGACAGGTCGCTGATGAGCGGGTGCTCCGGCGTGTAGGCGAAGGCGACGTTCTCGAACTCGATGACGCCGCGCCCGTCGACCGGTTCGGGGGCGTCGACGGCGTCGGGCTCCTGCTCGTCGGCGTCGAGCAGCGCGAACACGCGTTCGGCGGAGGCGGTGCCCGACTGCACCACGGCGGCCATGCCGCCCAGCTGCGACAGCGGCTGGGTGAACTGCTGCGAGTACTGGATGAAGGCCTGCACGTCGCCGAGGCGGATCTGCCCCGCCGCCACCATGAGCCCGCCGAGCACCGCGATGCCGACGTAGGTGAGGTTTCCGACGAACATCATGCCGGGCATGATCATGCCCGAGAGGAACTGGGCCTTGAAGCTCGCCTGGTAGAGCTCCTCGTTCTCGACCTCGAACTTCTCGCGGGCGTCTTTCTCGCGGCCGTACACCTTGACCAGCGCGTGGCCCGAGAACGACTCCTCGACGCGGGCGTTCAGTCGCCCGACCTTCTTCCACTGCGTGCCGAAGGCCTTCTGCGACTTCGGGCCGATCACGCCGAAGATGATCGCCATGAGCGGGAGCGAGACGAGGGCGACGAGCGCGAGCTGCCACGAGATCGTGAACATCATGATGAGCACGCCCACGACCGTCAGCACCGACGTCAATGCGCTCGAGAGCGACTGCTGCATCGTCTGCGTGATGTTGTCGATGTCGTTGGTCACGCGCGAGATCAGTTCTCCGCGCTGCACCTTGTCGAAGTACGACAGGGGCAGGCGGTTGATCTTGGCCTCGACGTCTTCGCGCAGGCGCCACATCGTGCGCACCATGATCACGTTGATGACGTAACCCTGGATCCACGACAGCAGCGACGATCCCACGTAGATCGCCAGCACGGCGACGATCACGAGACGCAGGGCGTCGAAGTCGACGCCCTCGCCCACCTGGAACGGGTTCATCGCTCCGATGACGTTCGCGTAGTCGTTCTGGCCCGACGCCCGGAGCGCCTCGACGACATCCGCCTGCGAGGTTCCGGCGGGGAACTGCGCCGCCAGACCCCGAGAGGCGACGCCCTCGAAGATGATGTTCGTCGCGTCGCCCAGAACGCGCGGCGCGAGGACGGCGAGGACCACACCGAGGGCTCCGAGCACCGACACGAACGTGAACGCGACGGCGTGCGGACGAAGGAGCCCGATCAAGCGGCGGAAACTCGGCCCGAAGTTCGCGGCCTTGCCGGGGGCGACGCTGTCCCAGTCGCCGGAGTTCAGCCGCGCCTGTTCGGCGAGCTCGAGCTCGGCGCGTTCTTCTTCGGTGAGCGCGTCGGGGGTGCTCATGCTTCCACCCCCAGCTGCGACTCGACGATCTCGCGGTACGTGGCGCTCGTCTCGAGCAGTTCCTCGTGCGTGCCGAGACCGACCATGCGACCGTCTTCGAGCACCACGATGCGGTCGGCGCCGGTGATGGTCGACACGCGCTGGGCGACCACGATCTTGGTCACCTCAGGCAACTCGTCCCACAGGGCCTGTCTCAACCTCGCGTCGGTGCTGAGGTCGAGCGCCGAGAAGGAGTCGTCGAAGACGAGCACCGACGGACGGTGCACGATCGCGCGCGCGATGGCCAGGCGTTGCCGCTGCCCGCCGGAGACGTTCGTCCCGCCCTGGGCGATACGCCCCTCGAGGCCGCCGTCCATCGCCTCGACGAAATCACGACCCTGGGCGATCTCGAGCGCGCGCCACAGCTCATCGTCGGTGGCGTCTTCGCGCCCGAAGCGGAGGTTCGACGCGACCGTTCCGCTGAACAGGAACGGGCGCTGCGGGACGAGCCCGATGCCCTTCCACAGTCCGTCGAGGTCGGCCTCGCGCACATCGACCCCGCCGACGCGCACCGCGCCGCCCGTCACGTCGAACAGACGCGGGATCAGCGACACGAGCGTGGTCTTGCCCGCACCGGTGGATCCGACGATCGCGACGGTCTCACCCGGCCGGGCCGCGAAGCTCACGCCCGTCACGACCGGCGACTCGGCCCCCGGGTAGGCGAAGGCGACGTCGTCGAACTCGACCGCCCCCGGCTCGGGGAAGGCGGTGACCGGGTTGACCGGGCGCTCGAGCGTGGAGTGGCTGTCGAGGACCTCGGCGATGCGCTCCGCCGAGACGGCCGCGCGCGGGATCATCACCGTCATGAAGCTCGCCATGAGAACGCCCATGAGGATCTGGGCGACGTACTGCATGAAGGCGAACAGCGTACCGATCTCGACCGTGCCGCTGTCGATCTGGATGCCGCCGAACCAGATGACCCCGACGAGGGTGACGTTGAGCACGAGCATCGCGAGGGGGAACAGCAGCACGAAGAGGGATCCGACCTTCCGGCCGACGATCATGATGTCGGTGTTGGCCCTGCGGAAGCGCTCTTCTTCGATGCCTTCGCGCACGAACGCGCGTACGACGCGCACGCCCGTCAACTGCTCGCGCATGATGCGGTTCACGGCGTCGAGCTTGGACTGGTAGCTGCGGAACAGCGGGACCATGCGGGCGATGATGAGCCCGGCGGCGATGAGCAGAACCGGCACCGAGACGCCGAGCAACCAGCTCAGTCCCACGTCTTGCTGCAGCGCCATGAAGATGCCGCCGAGCGCGAGCAGGGGTGCGCTGACGAGCATGGTCGCCCCCATCATCGCGAGCATCTGCACCTGCTGCACGTCGTTGGTGTTGCGCGTGATCAGGGAGCCGGCACCGAACTGCGACAGCTCGCGCTCGCTGAACCCGCTGACCTTCTCGAACACGTCGCGGCGGATGTCGCGACCGGCCGCCATCGCGGCGCGGGCGGCGAAGTACGTCGCGATGATCGACGCCGTGATCTGCCCGAGGGAGATGACGAGCATGATCATTCCGCGCGACCAGATGAAGTTCGTGTCGCCGCGGGCCACGCCCTGATCGATGATGTCGGCATTCAGACGCGGCAGGTACAGGGATGCCATGGCCGCGGCGAACTGGAAGACCAGCAGCGCGAGCAGCAGCCAGCGGTACGGCCTGAGGTAGCGGATGAGGAGCTTGGCGAGCACGGAGCCCTCCGGAAATCACTGGAACACGGTCGCCATGACCGCTTCCTCAGCCTGGCACGGACCTCCGACATCGGCACTCCCCACCCGAGAAGTCGTCCGGCCCAGGGCATGTCCCCTTTTGTGCAGCCGGAGGGGGTGAAATCTGCACATTTCGGGACATGGATGCCAGCGCGCGGCGCCGCGGCACCGGAGGGCGAACGTCAGCGAGGCGCTGCGGCACAGGCACACCGCCGTGAGCCCGACGCCACGACACCGCCGCACACGACCGCAGCGCGCGACGACGTCAGCGCGCGACGACGTCAGCGCGCGACGAGCGGCGCCGCCACCCGGCGCCCGTCCTTCCACACGCCCGCGGTCAGCGGCATCCCGGGGCGGTAGGCGAGATGCGTCGCGGACGGCGCGTCGAGCAGGTGAAGGTCGGCGCGATTCCCCACGGCGATCGATCCCACGGCACCGTCACCGGAGGCGCGACCGAGCGCGATCGCCCCTCCGCGGGTGGCTGCGCGCACCGCCTCGGCGACGCTCAGCCCCATCTGCAGCACCGCCGTCGCGACGCAGAACGGCATCGAGCTCGTGTACGAGGTGCCGGGGTTGCAGTTCGAGGCGATCGCGACCTCGACCCCGGCGTCGAGCAGTCGCCGAGCCGGAGCGAGAGGAGCGCGCGTCGACAGGTCGCAGGCCGGGAGCACCGTCGCGACGGTCGATCCTCCCGCGAGCGCCTCGAGATCGGCATCCGAGACGAAGTTGCAGTGGTCGACACTCGCCGCCCCCAGCTCGACCGCGAGCAGGATCCCCTCGCCGTGACCGAGCTGATTGCCGTGCACGCGCAGCCCGAGCCCCGCCGCGCGCGCGGCGGTCAGCACCTCGCGCGACTGCTCGGGGGTGAACGCCCCGCGCTCGCAGAACACGTCGGCCCACGACACGTACGGGCGCACCGCCTCGAGCATCGGTCCGCACACCTCGCGCACGTAGTCGTCGGCGTCGCGCCCGGCCGGCACCAGGTGAGCGCCGAGGAAGGTCACGTCGTCGACGCCGGCCGCGGCGATCCGCGCACTGCGCTCCTCGCTCGCGATGTCGAGCCCGTAGCCGGTCTTCGTCTCGATCCACGTGGTCCCCTGCGCGCGCGCCTCGCGGACGCGGGCGGCGACGAGCGCGGCGAGGCGATCGTCGGAGGCGTCGCGGGTGGCATCCCGCGTCACGGCGATCCCCCCAGCGGCGTAGCTCTGCCCCGCCATGCGGGCCTCGAACTCGGCGGTGCGGTCGCCATCGAAGACGAGGTGGGTGTGCGAGTCGACCCAGCCGGGCAGGAGCGCTCGGCCGTCGGCATCCACCCTCTCGTCTGCCGCGGGGGCGTCGGAGGCGGAGCCGATCCACGCGATCCGGTCGCCGTCGATGACCACGGCGGCGTCACGGAGCACGCGGTCCTCGTCGTCGACGGTCATCAGCTCGCCGATGCCGGTGATGAGGGTGCTCACGATGTCATCGCCTTTCGCAGCAGGTCGCCGACCGGGCCGAGGTCGGTGTGCACGCCGTCTGCGGCACGCTCGCGTCCCCCGATGATCACACGCGTCACGTCGTGCGCGGTCGCGCTCAGCACGAGCTGCCCGGGGTCGCTCCCGGCGGTTCGGGCGCTGTTCTCGTCGATCACGAGGAGATCGCACGACTGTCCGACCGCGATCGCGCCCAGGGTACGACCGACCGCGGTCGCGCCCCCGCGGGTGAGCGCGGCGACGAGCTCGGCGGGAGCGAACCGTCCGCGTCTCCCGGAGGCGAGCCGCTCTCCGTGCTCGAGCGCGCGGGCCTCGAGCAGCGGGTCGACCACGGCGTGCTGATCGGTGCCGAGCGCGAGGCGCGCTCCCGCGTCGGTGAGGCGGCGGGCGGGTCCGACACCGTCGCCGAGGTCGGCCTCGGTGGTGGGGCACATCACGATCGTCGCGCGAGCCGAACCCAGGGCCGCGATGTCGTCGTCGGTGAGGTGCGTGGCGTGCACGGCCGAGAGCCGCGGCGAGAGCAGGCCGTTGCGGGCCAGGAGGGCGGTGGGGGTGAGACCGGTCGCCTCGAGGCACGCCTCGTTCTCCGCCGGCTGCTCCGACAGGTGCACGTGGAGCGGGATCGCCGGATCGAGCTCCGCTCCGATGCGCTCGAGAGCGTCGACCGGAACCGCGCGCACGGAGTGCACGGCCGCGCCCACGACGACCTCGGGGAACTCGTCGGCGAACGACGCGCGCAGCGCCGACAGGCGTGCGAGCCAGGCGGCGGCATCCGGATCCCCGAAGCGCCGCTGTGCGGGTTCGAGAGGTTCCCCGAAGCCGCGGGAGAGGTAACACGTGTCCAGAAGCGTGAGACGGATGCCACTGGCCCGGGCCGCGCGCGCAAGCGCGCGCTCCATCGCGTGAGCAGGCGCGTACGGCGAGGCGTCGGGCGCGTGGTGGACGTAGTGGAACTCGGCGACCGAGGTCCAACCGGCGGCGACCATCTCGGCGTAGACCGCGGTCGCGACGCGTTCGTACGACGTCGGGTCGAGGCGCCCCGCCTCGCGGTACATCAACTCGCGCCACGTCCAGAAGCTGCCGCCGTCGCCGTGCGTGCGCCCGCGGAGCAGCCGGTGGAAGGCGTGCGAGTGCGCGTTGACCGCGCCCGGCAGCACGAGTCCGTCGAGGCGGTGGTCGTCGGCATCCGGGATCGTCCCGGTCTCCACGGAGGTGATGAGACCCTCGGATGCCGAGATGCGCACGCCCGGCGCCACGGCGTCGCCGATCCACGCCCGCGGCGCCCAGAACGACGTCACGAGAGCAGGTCCTGCAGGACATCCGCCAGAGCGGCGGCCGACGCGTCGGCGTCCGCGTCGACGACGTGCTCCTCGGGCGAATGCGAGATCCCCGAGGGATTGCGGACGAACAGCATGCCGGTGGGCACGACCCCCGAGAGGATGCCGGCGTCGTGACCGGCGCCCGTGCGCAGATGCGGGGCATCGCCGAGCGCCGCGCCGAGTCGGCGCGCGAGCGAGGGGTCGAAGCCGACCGTGGGGCTCCAGGACTCCTCGACGAGCACGGCCTCGCACCCGCGCGCGGCGGCGAGCTCGACGCACATGCGATCGATGTCGGCCACGAGACGGCGGGTGACGGCGTCGTCGGGATGCCGGGCGTCGATCCAGAAGTCGACCGACGACGCGATGACGTTCGTGCCGCCGGGGACCGGCTCGAACCGGCCGACGGTGGCGCGCGCGTCATCGACGGCTCCGGCCATCTCGGCGATGCGCCCGACCATGCCGGCGGCGGCGACGAGGGGGTCGCGACGGTCGGCCATGAGGGTCGTTCCGGCGTGGTTTCCCTCGCCGCGCACCGAGACCTTGAAGCGGCCGTGCCCGAGGAT
Organism: Microbacterium sp. NPDC086615; assembly: GCF_040686055.1. Lineage (NCBI taxonomy): Bacteria > Bacillati > Actinomycetota > Actinomycetes > Micrococcales > Microbacteriaceae > Microbacterium > Microbacterium sp. NPDC086615. Next base: position 164,616 of record NZ_JBFBJJ010000003.1, on the reverse strand, counting down.
CGACTCCGCGACCGCGAAGGGTCGGTCGAGGTCGATGAGGCCGCGGCCCTGCTCGACGTGCAGCTCGACGAAGACGCCGATGCGTGCGAGCGTCTCGGGGTCGGGGCCGATCCCCGCCGGGTCGACGCCACCCGCCGCGAAGACGTCGGCGAGCGTGTCGCCGTCCCGGTCGGTGAGGCGGCGCGCGGCATCCGGAGACAACGCCCCGGTCAGCAGGCGCGAACCGAGGCACGCGACGCCGAACCGCGAGCCCTCCTCTTCGGGGAAGACCGCGATCGCGAGCGGCTTCGCCGGCGTCACCCCGCGCGAGCGCAGCACGTCGACCGCGGCGAGCGCCGCCGCGATCCCGAGCGGGCCGTCGAACGCCCCACCGCCGGGCACCGAGTCGAGGTGGCTTCCGGTCACGACGGCGCCGGGGCCCGGCATCCCCCACCAGGCCCACAGGATGCCGTTGCGGTCGACCTCGACGTCGAGCCCTCGCCCCTCGGCCTCGGCGACGAACCACGCACGCAGGTCGCGCTCGGCGGTCGAGAAGACCGGGCGGGCGTATCCGCCGCTGCGCGGCTCACGACCGATGCCCGAGATGGCGTCGAGGAGGGAGGTGACGGGCGTCATGGATCAGCGTCCTTCGAAAGTGGGGGTCTCGCGGGCGCCGAAGGCGCGCATGCCCTCGGCGCGGTCGGCGCTCGCGGCGATGAGGGCCGACAGGGCGCGCTCGTGCGCGACCGCCGCGCCGAGAGGCATCTCGAAGCCGGCGAGCACAGCGCTCTTGATCATCGCCGCAGCCACCGGCGCACCCTGAGCGATCTCGTCGGCGGCGGCGCGCGCGGCATCCTCGACCTCCGCCGAGGCGACGACACGACTCGCGATGCCGAGCCGCGCGGCCTCGGCGCCGTCGATGCGACGAGCCGTGAGCAGCAGGTCGAGGGCGACCGTCTTTCCGACGGCGCGCAGCAGCCGCTGGGTGCCGCCCGCCCCGGGGAGGATGCCGAGGCGCACCTCGGGGAAGCCGAGCACGGCGTCGGCGGCGATCACCACGACGTCGCACGCGAGGGCCAGTTCGAGGCCACCGCCGAGGGCGTACCCCCGAACCGCCGCGACGAGCGGGGTGCGGATCGCGGCGACCGCGTCCCAGTGCTCGCTGAAGCCGCTGCGATACAGCTCGACGGCGCCGGCCGAGCCGAGGTCGCCGAGGTCGGCACCGGCGGCGAAGGCCCGCTCGTCGCCCGCGATCACGATCGCGCGGACGGTGGGATCGTCGTCGAGGCGACGGAGGGCGTCGACGAGGGCGCCGAGGGTCTCGGCATCCAGCGCATTGCGCTTCTCGGCGCGGTCGAGGGTGACGGTCGCGACGGCGCCGTCGACGTGCTGCCGCACTCCACTCATCGACGTTCCTCCGTGATCAGACGCACGAGGGCGTCACGGTTCGCGCGGGCGCGGTCGGCCTCGGCGGGAGACCAGGGGTAGAAGCCGCGACCGCTCTTCGCGCCGAGGTGACCCTCGGCCACCAGGTCGGCGACGGTCCGGGGCACGGTGCCCGTGGCATCCAGATCGGACATCAGGATGCCGGAGACCTTCTCGACCACGTCGAGTCCGGCGAGGTCCATGAGGCCGAGCGGGCCGAGCGAGGACCAGCGCGGGGCCAGGGTTGTGGAGACGGCGCGGTCGACGTCGGCGACGGTGGCGATACCGCCCTCGACGAGCGCGATGGCCTCGCGCAGCAGCGCGTACTGCAGGCGGTTGACGACGAAGCCCGGCACGTCACGGTCGACGACGATGCTCTCGCGTCCGATCGCGGCGCAGAGATCCTGCGCGGCCTGCACGGTGGCGTCGGAGGTGCGCTCGCCCCGCACGATCTCGATGAGGGGCATGACGGTGGGCGGGTTGAACCAGTGCAGACCGACGAGGCGCGCCGGATCGGCGAGCGCCTCGGCGATCTCGGTGATGCGCACGCTGGAGGTGTTCGTGGTCAGCACGGCATCGGTCGCGACCAGGGATTCGATACGCGCGAAGATCTCGCGCTTGAGGGCCAGGTCTTCGGCCACGCTCTCCACGACGAGCACCGCGCCGCGAACCGCCTCGTCGAGGTCGGTGGTGGTCGTGACGCGGGCGTCACCGTCGTGCGCGGCGATGAGTTCCCGCGCCGCCTCCAGGGTCGAGGTCGTGCGCGAGTACAGGCGGACCTCGCGACCGTGCGCGGCGAGCACGGCCGCGATGCCGGCACCCATGGTGCCGGCGCCGAGAACGGCGACCGGGCCGCTCACGCCACGACCCCCGCGGCGCGCAGACGCGCGATCTCATCCGCCTCGAGCCCGAGGTCGTCGGCGAGCACGTCGTCGGTGTGCTGGCCGAGGACCGGTGCGGGCGCCTGGGCGGCGGCATCCGTCCCGCTGAAGCGCACCGGCTGCGGAACGAGAGGCACCGTCCCGGCGACGGGGTGCTCGACCTCGCGCACCAAGCCCCGCTCCCGAGCATGGTCGCTCTCGGCGAGCTGGGCGACGTCCCAGATGGGGGCGGCGGGAACGCCCGCCGTCTCGAGCTCCGTGACGGCCTCGTCCACCGTGCGCGCGCTCGTCCACGCCTCGATCTCGGCGCGCAGCGCGTCCTGGTGCGCGAGACGGGCGGGATCGGTGGCGTAGCGCGCGTCGTCGAGCAGTTCGGCGCGGCCGAGGGCGTTCGCGAGCCGCACGAACAGCGCATCGTTCGCGACGGCGATGACGAGATGCCCGTCGCTGCACGCGTAGGCGTCCATCGGGGCGCTGATCGGGTGGGCGTTCCCCAGCCGCGAGGGAGCGGGCGCCCCGGCGAGCACCTGCGAGAGCGCCACCATCTGCAGCGAGAACATCGCGTCGAGCATCGCCACGTCGACGTGCTGGCCCTGACCGGTCTGCGCCCGCTGCAGGAGCGCCGCGAGCGCACCGAACGCGCCGTACATCCCCGCGACGACATCGCCCACGGCGTCGCCCACGCGCGTCGGCGGCCCATCTGCCCAGCCGGTGGCCGACATGATGCCGCCCATCGCCTGCACGATGTGGTCGTAAGCGGGGCGGTGCGAGAGCGGACCCGTCTGCCCGAATCCCGAGATGCTGACGTAAACGAGTCCCGGGTTCAGCGCGCGCACGCTCTCGAAGTCGATGCCGAGACGCGCGGTCACCCCGGGCCGGAAGTTCTCCACGAGCACGTCGGCATCCGCGATCAGGCGGTGAAGCAGCGCGCGCCCCTCGTCGGACTTCAGGTCGAGGGCCATCGACCGCTTTCCGCGGTTGACCAGCATGAAGTAGCTGCTCTCACCCTCGATGTGCGGGGTGAAGTGGCGGGAGTCGTCACCGCGACCGGGCACCTCGATCTTCGTGACGATCGCTCCGAGGTCGGCGAGCATCGAGGCGCACAAGGGCCCCGCGAGCACCCGTGAGAGATCGAGGACGCGGATGCCGTCGAGGGGGCGGACGGCGCCCGACGGGGGCGGAGTGTCAGTCGACACGGGGGTCTCCTTCTGGGGCGGTGGCGGCTTCTGGGGCGGTGGCGGTGGCGGCGGCGGTGATCTCGGCGACGATCCGGCCGAGCGTGCCGTCGGTGACGAGGGTCGTCACCGCGTCGACGTCGGGGGCCATCACTCGGTCGGTGTCGCGCGGGGCGACGTGCGCGCGGATCGCGGCGTGCGCGCGGGCGGTCCCCACGCCCGCCGCGAGCGGCGCGTGGAGGTCCAGCGCTTCGGCGGCGCAGAGCAGCTCGATCGCGACGATGCGCTCGGCGTTCGCCACGGCCTGGCGCGCCTTGATCGCCGCGGTCGTGCCCATGCTGACGTGGTCTTCCTGCCCGGCGCACGTCGGCACGGTGTGCACCGAGGCGGGGGCGGCGAGCGCGCGGTTCTCCCCGGCGAGGGCGGCCGAGACGTAGGGCGGGATCATGAAGCCCGACATGCCGAGGGAACCGGATGCCAAGAACGCGGGCAATCCGCTGAGCGCGGCGTGCGTGAGGCGATCGGCGCGGGCCTGCGACATCGTGCTGACCTCGGCGACAGCGATCGCGAGGGTGTCGAGGGCGAGGGCGACGGGCGCGCCGTGGCCGTTCCCTCCCGGGAGGGCGAGCAGCTCGTCGCCGTCGACGACGAACACCGGGTTGTCGGTGACGGAATCGATCTCGGTCTGCACCGCGGACTCGACGTAGGCGAGCGCGTCTCGCACCGACCCGTGCACCTGCGGGATGCACCTGAGGCTCAGGGCGTCCTGCAGCCGGTGGTCGCGGTGGGCGTCGAGGATCTCGCTGTCGGCGAGCAGGGCGTTTAGGCGCCGCGCCGTCTCGATCTGCCCGGGGTGCGGGCGCAGGGATTGAAGGCGCGGGTCGTAGCCGCGGGTGTTGCCGCGCAGCGCCTCGAGCGACATGGCGCCCGCGAGGTCGGCCACGTCGACGAGCGCGCGGGCCCCGGCCACGGCGAGCGCGCCGATCCCGGTGATCTCGTAGGTGCCGCTGATGATCGCGTGCCCCTCGCGCGCCGCGGGGACGAGCGGGGCGATGCCGGCCCGCTCCAACGCCGTCGCCGCGGGCAGCCGCTCCCCCGCGAACCACGCCTCACCCTCGCCGAACGCGACGAGACCGATGTGCGCGGTGGCGGTGAGGTAGCCGACCGAGCCCTGCGAGGGGGCCACGGGGGTGACACCGCGGTTGAGCATCTCGACCAGGGTCGTCACAAGAACAGGGCGGATGCCGCTGTGCCCGCGCGACAGCGCTCGCACGATCGCCGCGACGATGGCGCGCGTCGCCGGCTCGTCGTGTGGGACACCCACACCGCTGGCGTGGCTGCGCAGCATGCCGAGTTGCACGTCGGCGACGTCGGGCTGGACGCCGGCAACCTTGTAGAGGTCGCCGACGCCCGTCGTGAGTCCGTAGATCTGCTGTCCCGAGGCAGCCAGACCGGCCAGGAGGAGGTTCGTCCGCTCGACGGCGGCGAGCGCCTCGGGAGCGACGCGCAGCGGTGCCCCGTGGGCGACGGCGACGAGCTCGTCGATCGTGGTCGAGCCGAGCCCGAAGACCACCTCCTCCTGGCTCATCTCAGGCCTCGACCTTCTCGGCATCCAGCATCGGGACGCGCACCCCGCGCTCGCGGGCGACCTCGACGGCCCGGTCGTAGCCGGCATCGACGTGACGGATGACGCCCATGCCGGGGTCGTTCGTCAGCAGGCGCTGGAGCTTCTCGGCGGCGAGCGGCGTGCCATCGGCAACCGAGACCTGTCCCGCGTGGATGGAGCGGCCGATGCCCACCCCGCCGCCGTGGTGCAGCGACACCCAGGTGGCGCCGGAGGCGGTGTTGATGAGCGCGTTGAGAATGGGCCAGTCGGCGATGGCATCCGAACCGTCCGCCATCGCCTCGGTCTCGCGATAGGGCGAGGCCACCGAGCCGGAGTCGAGGTGGTCGCGCCCGATCACGATCGGAGCCGAGATCTTCCCCTCGGCGACGAGCTCGTTGAAGCGGACCGCGGCCTTCGCCCGGTCGCCGTAGCCCAGCCAGCAGATGCGGGCGGGAAGGCCTTCGAACTCGACGTGTTCCTGCGCTGCGGTGATCCAGCGCTTCAGGCCCTCGTTCTCGGGGAAGAGCTCGAGGATCGCTTGGTCGGTGACGGCGATGTCGGCGGGGTCGCCCGACAGTGCCACCCAGCGGAAGGGGCCGAGGCCCTCGCAGAACAGCGGCCGGATGTACGCCGGCACGAAGCCGGGGAAGGCGAACGCGTCGGCGTAGCCGCCCTGGCGGGCCTCGTCGCGAATCGAGTTGCCGTAGTCGAACACCTCGGCGCCGCGCTTCTGGAACTCCACCATCGCCTCGACGTGGCGGGCCATGGACTCACGCGAACGGACGGTGAAGCCCTCGGGGTCGCGGGCCGACTCGGTGCGCCAATCCTCGAACGCGATGCCCGCGGGAAGGTAGGCGAGCGGGTCGTGGGCCGAGGTCTGGTCGGTGACGATGTCGACCGGCACCTCGCGGCGCAGCAGCTCGGGCAACACCTCGGCGCTGTTGCCGACGAGACCGACCGACAGGGCCCGTCCCTCGGCCTTCGCCGCGAGCACCCGCTCGAGGGCGTCGTCGAGGTCGGTGGTGACCTCGTCGAGGTAGCGCTTGCCCTGGCGACGGCGAAGGCGCGTCTCATCGACATCGACGATGAGCACGACGCCGCCGTTGAGCGTCACCGACAGCGGCTGCGCGCCGCCCATGCCGCCGCAGCCGCCCGTGACGGTGAGGGTGCCGGCAAGCGTGCCGCCGAAGCGCTTGCGCGCCACGGCGCCGAACGTCTCGTACGTGCCCTGAAGGATCCCCTGCGTGCCGATGTAGATCCACGACCCGGCCGTCATCTGGCCGTACATCATGAGCCCTTCGGCCTCGAGCCGGCGGAACTCGGGCCAGGTGGCCCAGTCGCCGACGAGGTTGGAGTTGGCCAGAAGCACGCGCGGTGCCCACACGTTGGTGCGGAACACCCCCACGGGCTTGCCCGACTGCACCAGCAGCGTCTCGTCGTCGTCGAGGTCGGCGAGGGTCGCCACGATCGCGTCGTAGCTCGCCCAGTTGCGGGCGGCCTTCCCCGTGCCTCCGTAGACGATGAGGTCTTCGGGCCGTTCCGCGACCTCGGGGTCGAGGTTGTTCATGAGCATCCGCAGCGGGGCCTCGGTCTGCCAGCTCTTGGCTGTTAGGGTCGTCCCTCGCGGCGCGCGCACCGCGCGGCTTCCGGTCATCTCTTGTCTCTCTTTCTGGTGGAGCGTTCGCGCGATCAGCCCAGGTCGTGGGCGGAGATCCACTCGGCCGCGACGTCGTCGAGGCTCTGCTGGTCGTCGAGCTTGGCGTTCATGTCGATGAGGTCCTGCGTGGTCAGCGCCGCCGAGACCTTGTCGAGCACCTCGGTCACCTTGTCGGTCTTCTTGTCGGCCGCCATGATCGGCACGATGTTCTGCGCGGGGAAGAGGTTCAGGTTGTCTTCCAGAGCGACGAAGTCCTTCATGGCGGGAGAGGTCGAGTACATGTCGGCCGCCTGGATCTGGCCGTTCGTGAGGGCTGCGATGGTCAGCGGGCCGCCCACGTCGAGCGCCTTGAACTCCTTGAACGTGAGGCCGTAGACCTCCTGGAGGCCCTGGACGCCCTCGTGGCGCGTCGGCCACTCGGGCGGACCGCCGAGCACCATGTCGGCCGCGTACGGCTTGAGATCCTCGATGGTCTTGAGGTTGTACTTCGCGGCGGTCTCTTTGCTCACGGCGAGCACGTCGGAGTCCTGGGCCTCTGACGGCGTCAGCATGGTGATGCCCTCGGGTAGCGCCTTCTCGAGCGCGGCGGCCACGTCGGCCGAGCTCGAGACGCCCGCGTCGCCCTTCGTGAGGTAGCTGAGGGTCGCACCCGTGTACTCGGGGAGCATGTTGATCGAGCCGTCGAGGAGGGCAGGCATGTACACCTCGCGGCTGCCGATGTTGAGGCGCGTGGTCGCCTCGACGCCGGCCCCGGTGAGCGCCTGGGCGTAGATGGTCGCGAGCAGCTGGCTCTCGGGGAAGTCGGCCGAGCCGATGACGATGCTGTCGGCCGGAGCGGACTGGTCATCGCCCGCAGCGAGCGGGTTGCCGCCCGAGGAGCAGGCGGAGAGGGCGAGGGCGGCGACGGTCGCGAGGGCGGCCGCCGCGGCGATGCGGGTACGGATCATCAGGGTTCCTTTCGTCGTGCAGAGCACGGAGCGAGAAAAGCGGTGGTGCGGGTCGGGTGGTGCTTTCGGATGGAACGGGTCAGGAGGCGGCGACGGCGGAGCGCCGAACGCGCAGAGGGATGCGAGAGGTCCGGCGGTCGAGGCCCGGGGAGACGAAGACGCGCGCGGCGAGGGCGAGCAGCAGGTCGACGACGAGCGCGAGGATCGCCACCAGCAGCGCGCCGACGAGCATCTTGTCGTAGTCGTTCTGCGCGCGGCCGTCGATGATGAGGCGACCGAGGCCCCCGAGCGAGACGTAGGCGGCGATGGTCGCGGTCGAGATGACCTGGAGCGTCGCTCCACGGAAGCCCGAGATGATCAGCGGCAGTGCGCACGGCACCTGCACCGAGAACAGCACTCGGAGGGGCCGGTACCCCATCCCCACGGCGGCGTCGACGGCGGCGGCATCCACGGCTCGGATGCCGGCGTACGTGTTCGTCATGATGGGCGGGATCGCCAGCAGCACGAGCACGATGATGCTGGGGATGACGAACGCGAGATCCGACGCGATGAGCGGTGCCACGATCATGACGAGCAGAACGATCAGTCCCAGCGTCGGCAGGGCGCGCAGGGCGTTCGCGAAGCCGGCGATGACGACGACGCCGCGTCCGGTGTGCCCGACGTAGAGGCCCGCGGGAACCCCGATCGCTCCCGCGATGACGAGGGCGACGGCGGTGTAGATGAGGTGCTGTCCGACGAGGACCGGGATGCCACCGGACCCGGTCCAGTTGTTCGGGTCGAGCAGGTAGTCGATCACGCGTGCGCTCCTCTCGGGGTCCACGGGGTCATCACGCGCGCCAGGAGCAGCACGAGTCCGTCGAGCACGAGGGCCAGCACGAGACAGAGCACGATGCCGACGATGATCGGGGTGAGGAACCGCAGCTGCGCGCCCTGCGTGAACAGCAGTCCGAGCTGGGGGGTGCCGATCAGAGCCGCGATCGAGACGACGCTGACGTTGGAGACCACCGCGACGCGCAGCCCCGCCGCGATGACCGGCACGGCCACCGGAAGCTCCACCGACAGCAGCCGGTGAAGGGGCCGGTAGCCCATGGCATCCGCTGCCTGCAGGGTCTCGGGGGCGACCGAGTCGAGCCCGTCCGAGACCGTGCGGACCAGCAGCGCCAGCGTGTACACGGTCAGCGCGACGATGACGTTGAGCGGGTCGAGGATGCGGGTCCCGAGCACCGAGGGCAGCAGCACGAAGAGAGCGAGAGAGGGGATCGTGTAGAGCAGTCCGGTGATGCTCAACAGGCCCGTCTTGAACACGCCGCTGCGCTGGGCCGCCCAACCGAGCGGGAGCGCGAGAACGAGGCCGACGATCACCGGGACGACCGACAGTGCGATGTGGGACGCGAGCAGTCCGAGGATGTTGTCGCTCTCGCGGAACACCCAGTCGAGGTTCATGCCGCCGCCCCCGCGTCGAGTTCGGGGATCATCGCGACCACGGCTGCGGCCGTCACCGATCCCGCGACTGCTCCGGTGTCGTCCACGATCACGCCGCGACGGCTCGGGGCGCTGAGGGCCGCGTCGAGCACCTGCCGCAGGGTTCCCTCGCGCGGGGCGACGGTGCCGGCGAGATTCAGGTCGGACGCCGCGATCGGGGCGTTCAGACGGCGCGGCTCGACCCAGCCGAGTGGGCGCCGCTCGCCGTCCACCACCAGGAGCCAGTCGTCGTCGGTCGCGCCCCGCGCCTCGGCCACAGGAGTGCCCACGACGACGGTCGGCTCGAGCGTCAGCGGCAGGTCGGAGACCGAGCGGAAGCCGAGGGAGCGGTAGCCGCGGTCGCGCCCGACGAAGTCCGCGACGAAGGCGTCGGCCGGGCTGGTCAGCAGTTCTTCGGGGGTGGCGAGCTGGGCGAGGCGTCCGCCCGTGCGCATCACCGCGACGTAGTCGCCGAGCTTGAGCGCCTCGTCGATGTCGTGCGTGACCATGACGATGGTCTTTCCCTCTTCGCGCTGGATGCGCAGGAACTCGTCCTGCAACTGCGTGCGGACCACGGGGTCGACGGCGCTGAACGGTTCGTCCATCAGCATGAAGGCGGGGTCGGCCGCGAGGGCACGGGCGACGCCGACGCGCTGCTGCTGCCCCCCGGACAGCTGCCAGGGATACCGCGAGGCGAACGAGGCCGGTAGTCCGACGCGTTCCATCAGCTCGATCGCGCGGCTACGCGCCTGCTTCGCGGGCACGCCCGCCAGCCGGGGGGTCGTGGCGATGTTGTCGGCGATCGTGCGGTGCGGGAACAGTCCCGCGTGCTGGATGACGTAGCCGATCCGGCGGCGGAGCGCGGCGACGTCCATGCCCGCTGTCGACTCCCCGTCGAGCAGGATGTCGCCGGAGGTCGGCCGGATGAGCCGGTTGACCATCCGCAACGAGGTCGTCTTGCCGCATCCCGACGGGCCGACGAGGATCGTGAGCTTTCCGGACGGCGCCACGAGCTGCAGGTCGTCGACCGCGACCGTGTCGCCGTAGCGCTTGGTGACGTTCTGGAAGGTGATCATCGAGCGCGCTCCTCAGCCGCGGCGGGAAGTTCGGGGTGCGCCAGGATCGACCGGCTCTCCGCGACGAGCAGGCGTCCGATCGCCGCGTTCTTGACGTCGGTCGTGCGGTAGCTCGGGACGACGACGGAGAGGGATGCCACGACCCTCCCGCCCACGACGACGGGGGCGGCGATCGCGGTGACGTCGTCCTCGACGCCCTGCATGACGACGACGTAGCCGGCCTCGCCGGTCTGACCCTCGAGCACCGCACCGGCGGCGGACCCGTGCAGCGGGATCGTCCGACCCACCCAGCTCGCGTGGCGGATGGAGTGCGTTCCCTCGACGATCGCGATGTAGAGGGCCGTGTCACCCGCCCCGCGGACGGCGAGGTAACAGGACTCGCCCGTCTCGGCGACGACGCGGGCGAGGGCGGGTTCGGCGAGCGAGACGAGCGAGTCGTTCGACAGGGCGAGGGCACCGAGCTGCACGATGCGCGCTCCGGCGGCGTAGCGGCCGTCGGCGACACGGCGGACGAACTCCTGGGCCTCGAGTGTGCGCAGCAGTCGGAGAGCGGTGCTCGCGGACAGCTCCGCGGCGCGGGCCGCGTCGGCCAGGGTGATCGGTCCGGAATCGCAGACGGTCCCCAGCAGCGACAGCGCCCGGTCGACGGTGCGGGTGGGTGTTTCGGCCATGCGTCCTCCCTTCGTTGCGAGTGACGTTATGCGGCCGCTGTTACGCGGTCCCGCTGTTCATGTTTCCAGCTAGTAAAACGCGGTTGCCACAGAATGGCAATAGTGCGTGGAGTACCGTGCCGGTATGGCCACCGTGATCCGCCGCTTCGCCGAGACACCCGCGACACCATGGCGCAATGGGCGGGGGCAGACGTGGCCGCTCTTCACCGAGACCTCCTGGCGACTGAGCGTCGCGCGACTCGACGACCCCGCTGCCTTCTCGTCCTTCCCCGACCTGCACCGCACGTTCGTGCCGTGGGGCGGCGGCGTCCGCCTCGAGGTCGACGGCGAAGAGCTCGACGTCCGCCACGGTGAGATCGCGCGGTTCGACGGGGACGCGACGACACGCCTGCTGGCGCTCGACCACCCGTGTCATGCCGTCAACCTCATGGCATCCGAGAGTCGGCCCACTCTCGCTGTCGTCGCCGCCGGTGCACGGCTGCCGGATGCCGCGATCGCGGTCCTCTGCGCGCCGATCGTCGACGCAGAGCGCTTCGACGTCATCCGGCTCGACGCCCGCGAACCGCTGCCGGCCGATTCCGTCGTGGTGCGCCTGGACGGGGACTGACTCCACCCGGTCGCTCCTTCTAGGCTGGACCCATGTCCCGACTGCAGGCCGACGCCCCCGCCGACCGCTGGGTGCCCGTCACGGGCTCTCTCGGATTCCGCGGCCGCCGCCATCGCAAGGCCGCCATCGGCATGCTGCTGAACCAGGCGAACACCGCCGCGGGATCGACACCCCGCCCCGGCGGCGGAGCTTTCGCGTGGATCCTCAGCCAGGCCGCTCCGCTGCTCATGCGGCGCGCGGCCGGACGCGTGCTCGTGTGGGTGTGGAAGAGCGACCCCGAGCTGCTCGTCGTGATGGCGCAGCTGCAGGAGGCGACACCGCAGTTGCGCACGGCGCGCGCGATGATGCCGATGGAGTACGACGACACCGAGTCGTTCCGGAACCCCTTCCTCGGGGTCGGCGAGAAGCTCGCGATGCCGCTGCCGACCGACCCGAAGACGCCGCCGTTCGCGACCTACACGTGGGACACGGGCTCGCACTTCGTCACGGTCACCACGGTCTGCTCCGACCGCGAGCGCTTCGGCACGGTCATCGGCGACGTGGATGCCATCGCCCGGACGGTGCGCATCGTCGACGACGTGAAGCTCGGCGAATCCCCCGCCGTTCTGCGCCTCGATCCCGCCTGACCCGGCAGGGGTGGCTGAGCGCGTCGAAGCCACGGGCTACCGCGGCAGCCCGGCAGAGGTGGCTGAGCTTGTCGAAGCCACCGGGCGACCGCGGCATCCCGGCAGAGGTGGCTGAGCGCGTCGAAGCCACGGGCTACCGGGGCAGCCCGGCAGAGGTGGCTGAGCGCGTCGAAGCCACGGGCTACCGCGGCAGCCCGGCAGAGGTGGCTGAGCTTGTCGAAGCCACCGGGCGACCGCGGCAGCCCGGCAGAGGTGGCTGAGCTTGTCGAAGCCACCGGGCGACCGCGGCATCCCGGTCCCTTCGACAAGCTCAGGGACCTCGCTTCGAGCTCAGGGACCTCGCCTCGCGCGCGGAGGCCTCGCGGCGCGCAGGGGCCTCGCGCCGCACAGAGCGTGCTCGCGGCGCGGAGGCGGCGTCAGTCGCCGTGCGCGTCGCGCGGACGCCACAGCACGATGTCGGTCGCGCGCCGCACGCGCGCACCGTGGCGCAGCGTCACGACCGAGCCGGTCGCCCCCGCGGCGAACACACGCGCACCCGGGCGCGACTCGCGTTCGGCGATGAGCTGACGCTCGAGGTCGTTCACGCGGCGCGAGAGGTCGTGCACCTGCTGCTCGAGCGTCAGCAGCCGCGCGATCGCGGGAAGGCTCATGCCCTCGCTCGACAGGCGCGCGACCTCGCGCAACTGCTGCACGTGCCGGCTCGAGTACCGGCGCGACCCGCCCTGGGTCCGCGCGGGAACGACGAGGCCGAGCCGGTCGTACTGCCGCAGGGTCTGCGGGTGCATGTTCGACAGCTCGGCGGCGACGGCGATGGCGAAGATGGGGGAATCCTCATCGATCTCTCGGTCGGCCACGTCTTCTCCTCTCGCTCGTGCCGTTCGCCGGGTCCCGGCATCCGTGATCCCGGATGCCGAGCCCCGGCGTGGTGGTGTTATCGCGCCTTGGCCATCAGGTCGGCGCGGGGATTCTCTTTCGGTTCGAGCTCGTGGAAACGCTCGAGGGCCTCGCGGGCGGCGTCGTCGAGGTGCGCGGGGACCGCGACCTGGACTTCGGCGAGCAGGTCGCCGGTGCCCTTGGAGGTCTGGATGCCACGCCCCTTGACGCGCAGCACGCGCCCCGACGGAGTGCCCGGGGCGACACGCAGCCGCACCGGGTCGCCGCCGAGGGTGGGGACCTCGATGGTCGCGCCGAGAGCCGCCTCGGTGAAGGTCACGGGGACCGTCAGCCGCAGGTTGAGGCCATCACGGGTGAACACCGGGTGCGGACGCACCGCGACGGTCACGACGATGTCGCCGCTCTCGCCGCCGTCCGGGGAAGGACGACCACGACCACGCAGGCGGATCTTCTGCCCGTCCGAGACGCCCGCCGGGATCTTCACCTTGAAGGGCTTGTTGTCCTCGCCCTGCAACGTGATGGTCTCGCCCTTGGCCGCGGTGACGAAGTCGATCGTCGTGCGCGCCGTGACGTCGGCCCCGCGCTGGGGGCCGCCGAAGCCGCGGTATCCGCCCGTCGTCTGACCGAAGCGTCCGGAACCGAAGCCCCCTCCGCCCTGGTCGAACATCGAGAAGAAGTCCTCGAAGCCGGCGGGACCGCCCGTGGTTCCCCCGCGCTGCTGACCGAAACGGCTGAACACGTCATCGAAACCGCCGCCGGCACCCGTCCCCGGAGCCGAGAAGCGCGCCCCCGAGCCCATGGCCCGGATCTGGTCGTACTCCTCGCGCTGCTCGGGATCGTTGAGCACCGAGTAGGCCTCGCTGATCTCCTTGAACTTGGCCTCCGCCTTCGCGTCGCCCGGGTTCGAGTCGGGGTGGTACTGGCGCGCCAGCTTGCGGTAGGTCTTCTTCAGATCGGCCGCGCTCACGCCCTTGTCGACACCGAGGACCTTGTAGAAGTCCTTGTCGAACCAGTCCTGACTCGCCATATGTCCTCCTCTTAGGCCGGCACGGCGACGACGACCTTCGCCGGTCGCAGTTCGACCGAGCCGAGGCGGTAGCCGACCTCGACGACCTCGAGGATCGTCGTCTCGGTCGCACCCGGGGTCGGAGCCTGGAAGATCGCCTCGTGCTGCTGCGGGTCGAACACCTCGCCGACGGCGCCGTACGAGACCACACCGAGGCGCTCGGCCACGGCGCGGACCTTCTCGCCGATGGCGGCGAGCGGGCTGCCCTCGACGAGGTCGCCGTGCTTGGCGGCGCGGTCGAGGTCGTCCATGACGGGCAGCAGGCCCTTCACGGCCTCGCCCTTGGCGCGCTCGATCTCGCGCTCGCGCTGCTCCTCGGTCCGTCGACGGTAGTTCGCGTACTCGGCCTGCAGGCGCTTGAGGTCGATCAGCAGCGACGCCTCCTTGTCGGAGGAAGCGCCCTCTGCGGCCGCCTCGGGGGTCTGCTCGGCGCCGAGGATGTCGTCGATGGTCAGGCCCTCGGCATCCGGGGTCTGGCCTGCATCCTGCGTCTCGGACTGCTCGCCCGACGGCGCGGGGCCGGAGGTGTTCTCCTCCGGCCCCGTCTCGTCAGGACCGGCGCCCGAGCCCGTGGGCTGTTCGTCGTCCTTGTGTGCCATGTTCTCTGCTTACTTCTTCTCGTCGGGGTTCTCGTCGTCGACGACCTCGGCGTCGATGACGTCTTCCTCGGGGTTCGGCGTCTCGCCGTTGCCGGGCTGGCCCACGTTGGGGTCAGCGGGCTCGCCCGCGGCCTGCGACGAGGCGTAGATCGCCTCGCCGAGCTTGCCCTGGCTGGCGTTCAGCTTGTCGAACGCGGTCTTGACCGCGTCGTCGTCGTCACCGGCGAGAGCCGTCTTGAGCGCGTCGACGTCGCCCTGCACCTCGGTCTTGACCTCGGCGGGGAGCTTGTCCTCGTTCTCCTTGATCAGCTTCTCGATCGAGTACGAGAGCGTCTCGGCCTGGTTGCGGGTCTCGGCGGACTCGCGGCGCTTCTTGTCTTCGGCCGCGTTCTCCTCGGCCTCGCGCACCATGCGCTCGATGTCTTCCTTGGGCAGCGACGAGCCGCCCGTGATCGTCATCGACTGCTCCTTGCCGGTGCCCTTGTCCTTCGCGGACACGTGCACGATGCCGTTGGCGTCGATGTCGAAGGTGACCTCGACCTGCGGGATGCCACGGGGAGCCGGGGCGATACCGGTGAGCTCGAAGGTGCCCAGCGGCTTGTTGTCGCGGGTGAACTCGCGCTCGCCCTGGAAGACCTGGATCGCGACCGACGGCTGGTTGTCGTCGGCGGTGGTGAAGGTCTCGCTGCGCTTGGTCGGGATGGCCGTGTTGCGCTCGATGAGCTTGGTCATGATGCCGCCCTTGGTCTCGATACCGAGGCTCAGGGGGGTGACGTCGATGAGCAGCACGTCCTTGCGCTCACCCTTGAGGACACCGGCCTGCAGGGCTGCGCCCACGGCCACGACCTCGTCGGGGTTCACGCCCTTGTTGGCGTCCTTCCCGGTCTCCTTCTTGACGAGCTCGGCGACCGCGGGCATGCGGGTCGAGCCGCCGACGAGCACCACGTGGGCGATGTCGTCGACCTTGACGCCGGCCTCGCGGATGACGTCGGAGAAGGGCTTGCGGGTGCGGTCGAGGAGGTCCTTGGTGAGGTCCTCGAACTTGGCGCGCGTGATCGTCTCGCTCAGCGACACGGGGCCGGAGTCGGTCAGCGACAGGTAGGGCAGGTTGATGCTCGTCGACGTGGACGACGAGAGCTCCTTCTTGGCCTGCTCGGCCGCTTCCTTCAGACGCTGGAGGGCGATCTTGTCACCCGAGACGTCGACACCGGTGGTGTCCTTGAACTGCTTGATGAGGTACTCGACGAGACGCTGGTCCCAGTCGTCACCACCGAGGCGGTTGTCACCGGCGGTGGCGCGCACCTGGATGGTCGAGAAGTCGTCGTCCTTGCCCACCTCGAGCAGCGACACGTCGAACGTTCCGCCACCGAGGTCGAACACGAGGATGAGCTCGTCTTCCTTGCCCTTGTCGAGGCCGTACGCGAGGGCCGCGGCGGTGGGCTCGTTGATGATGCGCAGGACGTTGAGGCCCGCGATCTCACCGGCCTCCTTGGTGGCCTGACGCTCGGCGTCGTTGAAGTACGCGGGCACCGTGATGACGGCATCCGTCACGCTGTCGCCCAGGTACTCCTCGGCGTCGCGCTTGAGCTTCTGCAGGATGCGGGCCGAGATCTCCTGCGGCGTCCACTTCTTGCCGTCGACATCGAAGGTCCAGGTCGTGCCCATGTGGCGCTTGACGCTCGAGATGGTGCGGTCGACGTTGGTCACGGCCTGGCGCTTGGCGGTCTCGCCGACGAGCACCTCGCCGTCCTTCGTGAACGCGACGACCGAGGGGGTCGTGCGGAAACCCTCGGCGTTGGCGATGACCTTGGGCTCGCCACCCTCGAGGACGCTCACGACGGAGTTGGTCGTACCGAGGTCGATTCCCACTGCACGTGGCATATGTGTCTCCTTGCTTGTGAGCCCGACCGGTGCCGAGCTCGTGGTTCTGTTGAAGTCTTCTCACGGGTTGAGCCGCGATGACTCAAGGTTATCGCAGCCCTCTCCGGGCGTCAAGGAGACTTGATATGAATTGGCTCAACTTCGGCGCGCAACTTGCGCATTCAGATGTCCCACTATGTGCAGCCGCAGGGCCTCCGAACTGCACAAAGTGGGACACGCCCAACGGCCACGGCCCCGCCCAACGCTCAGATGTCCCACTATGTGCAGCATCCGGCCCACCAAACCGCACAAAATGGGACACGCCCAACGGCCACGGCCCCGCCCAACGCTCAGATGTCCCACTATGTGCGGCCGCAGGGCCTTCGAACTGCACAAAGTGGACACGCCCTCAGCGGTCAGGTCATTGCCGGCGCACGACACCGACGCCCCCGCGCCCAGAAGGGCAGCGGGGGCGTCGAACGGATGCCGCGGGCCCGGCGCGGCGGCCGGTCAGAGGCTCAGTCGCGGTCGCGGTCGCGGCGCTGCGGCCGGTCGCTGCGCTTCGCGGAGCGACCACCCTGGTCGAGCCGCAGGTCGATCAGCTGGCCCGAGATGCGGGTGTCGGCGAGGCGGTTGATCGTGTCGCGCGAGAGGTCGGCGGGGAGCTCGACGAGCGAGAAGTCCTGGCGGATCTGGATCGCCCCGAAGTCGTTGCGGCGCAGGCCCCCCTCGTTCGCGAGAGCGCCGACGATCTGGCGCGGCTCGACTCGCTGGCGACGGCCCACGGCGATGCGGTACGTCGCGAAGCGTCCGCCGCTGCTGCGCCGGTCGCCGCCCTCGCGCGGCTCGCGGGCCGGGCGGTCCGCGCGGTCGCGATCGAATCGCGGCTGCTGGATCGTCTCCTCCTCGAGCAGCAACGGCGTATCGCCCTGCGCCACGACGGCGAGGGCCGCGGCCACGTCGGCCTCGGGAACGTCGTGGTGCGCGACGTAGTGGGCGACGACGTCGCGGAAGGTCGCGATCGCCGCCGTGTCTTCGAGGGCCGCTGTGATCGCGTCGTCGAAGCGGGTCAGGCGCGTGGCGTTGACGTCGTCGACGCTCGGCAGCGACATCTCGGTCAGCGGCTGGCGCGTGGCCTTCTCGATCGCGGTGAGCATGCGGCGCTCGCGCGGGGTGAC
This sequence comes from Microbacterium sp. NPDC086615, assembly GCF_040686055.1. Classification (NCBI taxonomy): domain Bacteria; kingdom Bacillati; phylum Actinomycetota; class Actinomycetes; order Micrococcales; family Microbacteriaceae; genus Microbacterium; species Microbacterium sp. NPDC086615. The sequence continues at coordinate 146,908 of NZ_JBFBJJ010000003.1, read as the reverse complement.
GAAGCTGATGGCATCCCCGGTCCGACCCGCGCGGCCCGTGCGGCCGATGCGGTGCACGTACGACTCGGTGTCGATCGGGAGGTCGTAGTTGACGACGTGGCTGATGCGGTCGACGTCGAGGCCGCGCGCGGCGACGTCGGTGGCGACGAGGATGTCGAGCTTGCCCGACTTCAGCTGGTTGACCGTGCGCTCGCGTTGCACCTGGGCTATGTCGCCGTTGATGGCGGCGGCGGTGTAGCCGCGGGCGCGGAGCTTCTCGGCCACCGTCTCGGTCTCGTTCTTCGTGCGGGTGAAGACGATCATGCCCTCGAAGTTCTCGACCTCGAGGATGCGCGTGAGGGCGTCGATCTTCTGCTGGTACGACACCACGAGGTAGCGCTGCGTGATGTTCGCCGAGGTCGTGGTCTTGGTCTTGACCGTGATCTCTTCGGGGTCGTTGAGGTATTGCGCCGAGATGCGGCGGATCTGCGCCGGCATGGTCGCCGAGAACAGCGCGACCTGCTTGGTCGAGGGGGTGTCGGCGAGGATCGTCTCGACGTCTTCGGCGAAGCCCATCTTGAGCATCTCGTCGGCCTCGTCGAGCACGAGGAACTTCAGCTCGCTGAGGTCGAGCGTGCCCTTGTCGAGGTGGTCCATGATGCGACCGGGGGTGCCGACGATCACGTCGACGCCGCGGCGCAGCGCGGACAGCTGCTGGCCGTAGCCCTGACCGCCGTAGACGGGCAGCACCGAGACGCCCTTGATGTGCGCGGCGTACTTCTCGAACGCCTCGCACACCTGCAGCGCGAGCTCGCGGGTGGGGGCGAGCACGAGCGCCTGCGGGTTCTTGTGCCCGGTCTCCATCTGCGACAGCACCGGCAGCGCGAAGGCCGCGGTCTTGCCGGTGCCCGTCTGGGCGAGCCCGACGACGTCGCGGCCCTGCAGCAGCACGGGGATCGTGGCGGCCTGGATGGCGGACGGGGTCTCGTACCCGACGTCTTTCAGGGCCTTGAGCACGGCGGCATCCAGTCCCAGATCGGCGAAGGTGAGCTTCTCGGGGGTGGTCTCAGCCTCAGCGGAGTCGACGGGGATTTCGGATGCCATGACTCCACGGTAGTCCGCTCCGCTGTCCCGCGCGGGCCGAAGGATAACCTGAACGCGCGCGCCGACGCCGGCGCGGCTGTCTCCCGGCGCACCGGGCGTTCACCGAAGGACCCTAGCGTGACCGACATGCCTTCCCCCGGGACCGCCTCGCCGAACGTCTCGACCCGCCGCCCGGTCATCGCCTGGGCCCTCTGGGACTGGGGTTCGGCCGCCTTCAACGCCGTCGTGACGACGTTCGTGTTCAGCACGTACCTCGCGAGCGAACTCTTCGTCGACCCGGCGATCGTGGCCGCCGCGAACGGCAACGACGACGACCCCGCGCTCGTGCACGCCCTCGCCGAGAACGCGAGCGTCGTCGGTCTGGCGCTGATGTTCGCCGGCATCGTGGTCGCGTTGGTCGCCCCCGTGCTCGGCCAACGCTCCGACGGCACCGGACGCCGCAAACTCTGGCTCGGCGTGAACACGGGCCTGGTCGTGCTGGCGATGGCCGCCATGGTGTTCGTCGAGGGCACGCCCGCGTATCTCATCCTCGGCGCGACGCTCATCGCCGTCGGGAACGTCTTCTTCGAGTTCGCCAGCGTCAACTACTACGCGATGCTCACGCAGGTCTCGACGCGCGAGAACATCGGCCGCGTCTCGGGCTTCGGCTGGGGCATGGGGTACGTGGGCGGAATCGTGCTGCTCATCCTGCTCCTCGTGCTGTTCATCCAGAGCTTCGGGAATCCGGATGCCGGTGGCCTCCTCGCCGTGTCGAAAGACGGCGGCCTGAACATCCGGCTCGCGATCCTGGCATCCGCCCTCTGGTACGCCGTGTTCGCGATCCCGGTGCTTCTGCGCGTGCCCGAGATCCCGGCGCAGCGACGCGAGGTGCGGGTGGGATTCTTCCGCTCGTACGTCGTGCTGTGGAACACGCTGCGATCCCTCTGGCGCGACAGTCGTCAGGTGCTGCTCTTCCTCGTCGCGAGCGCGGTGTTCCGCGACGGCCTGACCGGCGTCTTCACGTTCGGCGCGATCATCGCGGCGCAGGTGTTCGGCTTCAGCTCGACCGAGGTGCTCTACTTCGCCGTCGCGGCGAACGTCGTGGCGGGGCTGAGCACGTTCGCGGCGGGACGCTTCGACGACCGCTTCGGACCGAAACGCGTGATCACCGCCTCGCTGATCTGCCTGATCGTGCTCGGCGCGGCGATGCTCTTCATCGGAACGTCACAGACCGGGTTCTGGATTGTGGGCCTCGGCCTGTGCGCCTTCGTCGGTCCGGTGCAGTCGGCGAGCCGGTCGTTCCTCGCGCGCGTCGCGCCGGAGGGCCGCGAAGGTGAGATCTTCGGCCTCTACGCGACCACCGGACGCGCGGTGTCGTTCCTCGCCCCCGGCCTGTTCGCCCTGTTCGTCGGGCTGACGGGCGACACGCGACTCGGCATCCTGGGGATCGTGCTGATCCTCGCCGTCGGCCTGGTGCTGCTGCTCCCGGTGAAGGCGAAGCCGGCCGCGATCGTCTGAGCCGCCGCGCTGGCTTCGTGCGCGGCGCGGTGCGGAACGGCGCGTTGCGGTCGGGCGGCGCGGAGCGTGCGAAACTCCTGACTTTCCCGCACCGCCGTCGGGGATGTCCGTGTGATCTCGCGGCAGACGTCAGTGCCGCCCGCGATTCTTCAGGAGTTTCGCCCGCGCCGCGCGGACGACTCCGGATGCCGCGGACTCAGTCGCGCGGCCAGGCCTCGGCGAACTTCGCCAGCAGACGCGCGAAATCGGCGCGCTCGGCCTCGGTGAACGACTCGAGCGCGGAGCGCACGGCATCCCGTCGCCTTCCGCGGAAGCTCGAGATGAGCTTCTCGCCCTCGGGGGTGAGGCGCACGCGGGTGCGGCGGGCGTCGTCGGGGTCGGGCTCTCGCGCGACGAGACCCATCTGCGTCGCCTGCTGCACAAGGCGCGAAGCGCGCGGCTGATCCACACCCACCGCTTCGGCGATCTCGCTGACGGACAGGGCGTCGGATGCCGCGACCAGGGCGTCCAGCAGGCGCAGGCGCGCGGGTCCACCGAAGCGTCCGTGCGCGGGATCCGCCCACGGCGGCGCTCCGCGGCCCCACGGCCCTCCGTGGGAGTGGGGGTGGTGGTGATGCTCGTCCGGACCGAAAGGGGGACGCGGGCGTCGCCCGCGCAGCTTCGCGAGAGCGGCGGCGATGTCGTCGGCGGGATCGGAGGTCACGAGGGAATTTTACATGTCGCTTGACAAGCATTCGGAATACATGTCACAGTACATTTGTTGTCACATGACATACATCGACGGATATCCCGTCGCACGAAAGGACACCCCATGAACACCTCTTCTTCTCTTGATGCCCGCAGCCTCGCCCATCGCCTGAGCGCGGTGAGCCATGCACTGCACCACCGCCTGTTCGAGCAGCTCCGCGCGAGCGACCTCGACCCGCGGACCATCGCGATCCTCAGCGTCATCGACGGTCGCCTCGACGCCCACTGGGTGAGCGACCGCATCTCCCGCGGCGGCAAGCGCGTCGCCGCTCTCGCCGAGCGCGGCTGGATCGCCCGGACCGACGACGCATGGACGCTGACCGACGAGGGACGCGCGATCCTCGACCGGGTGGACGCCGACCGCGCGTCGATCCTCGCCGACCTGCCCGCCGACGAGCTGGCCCAGCTCAGCGCCTCGGTCGATGCCGTCGCGGACGCCCTCGGGGTGGATGCCACGGACTCCGGGCCCCGCGGGTTCCGCGGCGGACGCGGCTTCGGCCCCGGCTTCGGGCCTGCGTTCGGTCCCGGCGCCGGCCGGGGCTTCGGCCGCGGTTTCGGCCCCGGATTCCGCGGGCACGGCGACCACGCCGGGTTCGAGCGCGGCGAGCGCACCGGGTCGGAGCGTGCAGAGCACGGTGAGCACGGCCACGGTCGACTCCGCCACCACGACGGGTTCGCGCGCGGCGAGCACGGCTTCGGCCGACACGGCCACGGCGCGCACCACGGCGGCGAGCACCATCACGGCGGCTCGCACCGCGCCCACCGCGCGGCGCAGCGTGCCTTCGAGCGCGGCTTCGACGCCGGGTTCGTCCGCGGCCGCGAGGCTTCGGCATCCGGTGAGCCCTCGGCATCCGAATGATCAGCGATAAACGCTCTCCGCGACCGGAAACACGTGCACATCGTGTTTCTGTGCGTGGATCGCGTTTATGGCGCGGCACGCGCCGCGCAGCGAACAGCCCCACCGAGCTCGACTCGATGGGGCTGTTCGCGTGTTGCTCAGCGTCCGGCGGAACCCGCGTCGGTCGCGCCGACGTCGGTGCGGTGGAAGTTCAGCGCCGAGCGCGAAGCGGTCGGGCCGCGCTGCCCCTGATAGCGGTTGCCGTAGGGGCCGGAACCGTAGGGGCTCTCGGCGGGCGAGGTCAGGCGGAAATAGCAGACCTGCCCGATCTTCATGCCGGGCCAGAGCTTGATCGGCAGGGTCGCGACGTTCGAGAGCTCGAGGGTGACGTGACCCGAGAAACCCGGGTCGATGAACCCGGCGGTCGAGTGCGTGAGCAGGCCGAGGCGCCCGAGCGACGACTTGCCCTCGAGACGCGCCGCGACGTCGTCGGGCAGCGAGACCCGCTCGAACGTCGAGCCGAGCGCGAACTCGCCCGGGTGCAGGATGAACGGCTCGTCGGGGTCGACCTCGATCAGACGGGTCAGCTCGGGCTGGTCTTCGGCCGGGTCGATGAAGGGGTACTTGTGGTTGTCGAACAGCCGGAAGTACCGATCGAGCCGCACGTCGACGCTCGACGGCTGCACCATGGCGGGGTCGAAGGGGTCGAGCCCCAGGCGTCCGGAGGCGAGTTCGGCTCGGATGTCGCGATCGGAGAGCAGCACGAGGCCAGCCTAGAGCGCGGGGTCCGGCCGTGTCGTCGCGTGACGTGCCCGCTGCGCCGACACCGCGTCTGCTGGGCGCGATCTTGAAGATCGCCTGCGGTTTCGGCGAGGGATGCCATGGGACGCCGCCGGCGCGCGACGCAGACGCTGTTATGCTGGCCGGGTTGCCGCAAGGCATCCGGGGCTGTAGTTCAATGGCAGAACTTCTGCTTCCCAAGCAGACAGCGCGGGTTCGATTCCCGTCAGCCCCTCAAAAGGCCCGACTCACCGCCACAGGCGGTGTGGCGGGCCTTTCGTGTGGGTGCCGTAGGAAACGATCCCACGGCGGGTGGGCCCCTGCCGCCCGAGGCTCCGCGCGCTGCGAAGCGGCGCGTGGAGGGGCGGTAGGGACGATTCCCGTCAGCCCCTCAAAGCCCTCACGGGCGGCCGCAGGCCGTTCGGGAGGGCTTTCGTGTTGCCGCGAATCGAAGCCTTGGGTGGGCCCACGCCGCCGGAGGCTCCGCGCGTCGCGAAGCAGCGCGTGGAGGGGCGGTGGGGACGATTCCCGTCAGCCCCTCCAAAGGTCCGACATTCCGGCGCAGCCGGGGTGGCGGACCTTTCGCGTGGGTGCCGTAGGAACCGATCCGCGGCGGGTGGGCCCCTGCCGCCCGAGGCTCCGCGCGCTGCGAAGCGGCTTTCGTGTTGCCGTGAATCGAAGCCTTGGGCCGCCTCGAACATCTCCGCGGCACCCCCAGCGGTCATGAGGGCGGAGGCCGGAGGCTACCCCTCCGAATACTCGTGCGCAAACGTTCGTCCCCCGTCTGGGGGACATCTCGTGCATGCCCGATGGATATTCCCTGGACGCTTCCTGAGCTCACGAGATGTTCTCCCTGGAGAGGTGAAACGTCGAAGCCGTGAGAAACACGAACCATGGAAAGCGAGGAAGCTCACATGCGTAACACGGTCATCACACCGACGAAGCGGAAGCTGGGGTGGTCAGCAGCTGCGGCGGCGGCCGCCGCCCTCACTCTGTCGACGCTGGCAGCGGCCCCGGCCACAGCCTCGGACACCGAACCTGTACCCGCATCGGCCGTCGCGGACACCACCGCCCCGACCATCACGACGGAGCAGGTTCGCGAGGCCCACGCCGCGTTCCAGGAGGCGGGCATCCCGTTCGACGTCAGGATCGACGACGCGGGACGAACGGTCAACGTCTACCACTTTGCCGAAGGCGACTTCGGTCTCGTCGTCCCGCCGGCACCGGGCACCATCTCTCCGTATCTTGCGGTCGGTAGCGACGGGGAGGGCACATACATCTCCTTCAACAACGCAGACCAGCGCGCGATCAAGAACGGTACGGCCTACGGCCTCGTGGCCGCCATCGGGCTGCTCAGCCCGCCGATGGGGATCGTGGCGGGTTTCGCGGTGACCATCGCCAACGAGTACGTCGCGGGCAACGGGTTCTGCCCCGGTAATGACGAACTGTGGGTGTACTTCACCGACGGGCCTACCGGACCGGCGTACAGCCAGGTAATCTGCCGACCTGTCTCGCACCCCGGAGGGGGATAACCATGACCCGCACGCATCGCAACCGGCTGCTTCTCGTCGCGACTCTCGTCCTCGTCGGCATCGGTTTCGCCGTGAGCCCCACGTTCGCGAACGAGGGGCTGTGGGCGGGGATCGGGCTGTTCTTGCTGTCCGCCCTCGCGCCCGCCGCGGTCCTCGGCGTCGTCGCCTACGTCTGGTCCGCCAACGACCGCGAGGCGGCGAAGCTCACCGGCAGGACACCCGGGCAGCACTGACGCGATGATTCGGCCCCGCCCGCACCGGGCGGGGCCGTTTCGCGTTCAAACGATTCTCGAGCGACTTGAGCGCCCGCCAAAGGTGATCGCGGGTACATCGTGCCCCGCCGCGGCGTGATGTCGGACCCCCGCACTACCCTCCTCACACACCCCGCACGAGGAGGCGCCCGTGGCCGACCCACCCGAACTCACCGTCACCGACGCCGCGCACTGGCGTGCGTGGCTCGACGCGAACGAGAGCACGAGCGACGGTGTCTGGCTCGTCCTGGCGAAGAAGGGCACCACCGAGCCCACCTCGCTCACCTACGCCGAGGCCCTCGACGAGGCGCTCTGCAGCGGATGGATCGACGGGCGCAAGCAGTCCCGGGATGCCGCGACCTTCCGCCAGCACTTCACCCCACGGCGCACCCGGTCGATGTGGTCCACGCGGAACGTCGACATCGTGGCCCGCCTGATTGAAGCGGGGCGCATGCGTCCGCGCGGTGCGGAGGAGATCTCCTGTGCCCAGGCCGACGGCCGCTGGGACCGCGCCTACGCGGGGTCCGCCACGATCGAGGTTCCGCCCGACCTGCGGGCGGCCCTGGATGCCGATCCCGCGGCCGCTCGCGCTTTCGAGGCGTTGAACAAGTCGGAGCGCTACTCCGTGCTGCACCCTGTCGTCACGGCGACGAGCGACACCCTGCGCGCCACGCGCATCGCCCGTCACGTGGCCCGGCTGGCGGCCTCGGCAGATCCGACGCACTGAGCGGGGGAGGCAGAAGACGCGTGGCCCGCCCGTGCGGTGGACCCTGAGGGGTGATCCGACCACGCCTTGCCCCGGTGCGGCCGCACCCACCCCAGCGTCCGGACCGGCACGATCCGACACCGAGTCGAGCCACGCGCAGTGACCACCCGCGAATGCGGCGTGAAGAATATCAGGCGCGCGAAACCGGCTCGGGCGGGTGAGCTCGAACCCGCCACCGGCTCAGCCCCCACACGCCCGCCGCCGCGAGCATCAGGAGAGCCAGGATGCCGATCACGTGCGCCGCGAGCGAGACCGGGCCGCGCTCGGGCAGGAGGAATCCGTAGGGCACCCAGCCGTCCGTCTGCCCGCGCACGAGCACGACAGCGAGCCAGAGGCACGGGTACGGGAGCACCCACCAGAGCGCTCTCCAGCGCAGGCGCGGACGATCGGGGGCCGAGGCGAAGTCGACCACGACGAACACCGGGAACACGATGTGGAGGATGGCGCTGACCCAGGGCGGGGCCGATCCCGTTCCGGGCACGAGGGTGTTGTAGACGATCGCCACGACGACGAGGCAGGCGGTCCCGACGCCCCAGGCGACAGCCAGAGCCTCGGGAACCCTACCCCCACGCAGCTGATGAAGCGCCACCGCGATCAGCACGAGAGCGGTCAGACTGCTCGTCTGATTCGTGAAGTATCCGAAGAAGTCGAAGGGATTGCCGTCGCCGACGGCGAAGCGCAGTCCGTACGCGATCAGCACGACGATGAGCGCGATGGCCGCGGCGACGAGCCGCGTGATCGCACGAGCACGGCGCGAGGTCACTCCGCGACCCTAGCGCGCGACGGCGCGGCGGCGCGTGACGCGCGGAGGTCCAGGGACGAGCGGAGGATGAATCGCCCCACGGGATCCTCCGGCGCACCCCCGTCCTCCGCCCGTCACACGGATGCCCGCGGCGACCGGGGCGTGCCCAGGTCCACCTGCGCGTCCACGGCACCCCCGGACGCGAGACCGTCCGCGACCGCTGCGACCGCGCCTCACCCCGTCGACCCCCGCACGATCAGCCGCGTCGGCAGCTCGATCGTCGTCGGCTCCCCCGCCGGCGGCTGCACGAGCAGTTCCACCGCGGCCGCGGCCATCTCGCGGATCGGCTGACGCACCGTGGTCAGCGCCGGGCGGAGCCAGCGCGCGCCGCGGACGTCGTCGAAGCCCACGACGAGCACGTCGTCCGGGATACGGAACCCCAGATCGGCTGCCGCCGCGTACACGCCGGCAGCCATCTCGTCCGAACACGCGAAGACACCGACGGAGCCGTCACCGGGCAGTTCTGTCAGGGCCGCGCGGACCACACGCCGGGCGCCGCTGGCGCTCCACCCGGTCGCGACGCGGCGGAGCACGGCATCCGGAACGATCTCCGCGAGCGCCGCGCCGAAGCCCTCGACGCGCGCCCGACCCCACCGGTACGAGGGAGCGCCGTCGACCACGACGAAGCGACGCGCGCCACGGTCGATCAGGTGCCGCGCGGCGTCCGCGCCGCCCGCGCGGTCGGTCGTGCGGACGTTCGGGAGCGGAACGCGCGACTCCGACGAGGGCTCGAACAGCACGAGCGGGATCGCCGCGGCCTCGAGCAGCGCGAACTGGCGGGCCGTCGGGACGTTCAAGCCCAGCACGACCCCGCCCGAGCCACGCGCGGCGATGCGCGCGGGCCAGTCATCGGCGGGGTCGTCCCGCTCGGCGGTCAGGACGAGGTCGTACCCGAGACGCGTCGCGGCCTTGCGCGCGCCGACGACCACCTCTTCGCTGTACGGACCGTCGTACCGCCCCATCACGAGGTCGATGAGCCGAGCGGTCCCCGCGCGCGGACGCCCCTGTCCGCCTCCGCCGTATCCGAGCGCGGCAGCCGCGTCCCGCACACGGGCACGCGTGGTCGGCGAGATCTCGCCGCGCTCGCGCAGCACCCGCGACACCGTCGCGATACTCACGCCCGCGGCGTCCGCGACCTGGGCGAGCGTGGGGCGGGACACGGTCCCAGTGTGCCGGATGCCGCGGACTTTTGCGCAAAGCTTCGTGTCCCGCCGCGAGGGCCGTGGGAGGGTGGCATCCATCCACGACGAGGAGGACGCATGAGCCATCGACGAGCGCTGGTCGTGCGCGGAGGGTGGGACGGCCACCATCCGGTCGAGGCGACCGAGCTGTTCCTGCCGTTCCTGCGCGACAACGGCTTCGACGTCCGCGTCAGCGAGTCGAACGAGGTGTACGCCGACGCCGACGAGATGGCCGCGACCGACCTCGTGCTGCAGTGCGTCACGATGTCGGAGATCTCTCGCGAGGCTCTCGCCGGGCTGCGCACCGCCGTCGCGAACGGCGCGGGACTGGCCGGATGGCACGGGGGCATCGCCGACTCGTACCGCGCGTCGTCGGACTATCTGCAGCTCGTCGGCGGGCAGTTCGCGACGCACCCGGGTCGGCATCCCGACGAGCGACCGGGCACCGAGGAAGACAACTACCTCCCGTACCGCGTCGAGATCACCGACCTCGGCCGCAGTCACGAGATCACCACCGGACTGAGCGACTTCGACCTCGACACCGAGCAGTACTGGGTGCTGACCGACGATCTGAACGACGTCCTCGCCACGACCACGCACCCCGTGCAGCCGTATCACCCGTGGCATCGCCCGATCGTGTCGCCGGCCGTCTGGACCCGCGAATGGGGAGCGGGGCGCGTCTTCGTCGCCACTCCGGGGCACACCCCCGACGTCCTGCGGGAGCCGTCGGTGCGCACCATCATCGAAAGGGGACTGCTGTGGGCCAGCCGCACGGTATCGGAATAGTCGGCCTCGGCGTCATCTCGGCGCAGTACCTCGCCACCCTCGGCGAGCACCCCGACGTGCGGATCGTCGCGACCGCCGACCTCGACCACGCGCGCGCCGAGGAAGTGGCGAACGGGATCGACGGATGCCGAGCCCTCAGCGTCGCCGATCTCGTCGCCGACCCGGCGGTGCAGACGGTCGTGAACCTCACTGTCCCCGCCGCGCACGCCGAGATTGCCTCGGCCGCCCTGGCAGCGGGCAAGGACGTCTTCGGGGAGAAGCCGCTCGCAGCGACCCTCGCGGACGCCCGCCGGGTCGTGGAGGCGCGCGGCGGTGCGTGGCTCGGCTGCGCCCCCGACACGGTGCTCGGCACGGGCGTGCAGACCGCGCGCGCCGCTCTCGAGGCCGGTGCCATCAGGCGACCGGTGGCGGCCACGGCGACCTGGGTATCCGCGGGCCATGAGGCGTGGCATCCGCACCCCGATTTCTACTACCGCGAGGGCGGCGGGCCGCTCCTCGACATGGGGCCGTACTACCTGACGACGCTGTTCCACCTGCTCGGACCGGTCGCACGCGTCTCGGGGGCGTCGTCGCGACCGCGGGACGCGCGGACCATCGCGAGCGGACCGCGGGCGGGCGAGGTCATCCCCGTCGAGGTCGACACCCACGTGTCGGGCGTCCTCGAACACGTCGGCGGCGCGGTGTCGACCGTGACTTTCAGCTTCGACGCACCGGTCAGCGACGCGGCCCCGATCGAGGTCTACGGCGAGACGGGCACCCTGTCGGTTCCCGACCCCAACCTCTTCGACGGCGACGTGCGCGTGCGTACGGGCCGTCACGACGAATGGCACGCCGTGACCGAGCGGGCCGGATACGAGCACGCGGGTCGCGGGATCGGCATCCTGGATCGCGTCCGGACGGGCTCGGATCGAACCGATGCCGACATCGCGCTGCACGTGCTCGAGGTGATGACGGCCCTGCAGGAGTCTGCCCGCACCGGCACGCGCGTCGACATCGAGACGCGGCCGGTGCCGCCGTCCGTCGTCCCGTTCACGGATGAGGAGCGGTGGCGCGCGGGGTGACTCAGCGCGGGTTCGCGCTGCGCGCGCGGAACCACACCGTCAGCTCGCGCAGCGCGCGCGCCGTGACCGTGTCGTCGTCGGAGTCGAGGTCGTCGAAGGAGTCGCGGAAGCCCTCGGGCGCCGCCTTCTGCGGAACGTTCAGGGTCTCGTACCCCATCGTCCAGTCGGCGAAGCGTCGCTCGTCGATCTCCTCGTCGACGAGGATCCGCATGTCGCGGTGCCGCGGGTCGCGGCGGATCCGGTCGATGAGCTCTCGCACGAGGGACTCGGGGCCCTCGAGTACCTGGAGGAACCTGTTGCCCCGGAACAGCAGCATGCCCGACAGGTCGCGCGCGAGGTTCGCGGCCCGGCTCGACGACAGCAGGTCGGCCAGCTCTTTCGCGCCGAAGGCCGACACCGCGGCGCTGGAGTACGTCACCGATCGCAGGGGCTCTGCCATCACCGCACGACCGATCCGGGGAGTCCGCGGTCCGTCCGCACCTGGTGCAAGACGATCTCTTCATCCCGTGGGGCGGACATGCGCGTCTCGACCGGTGCCGAGGTGATCGCCGCCATCCCCGCGACGAGGGTCGGGAAGCGGCCGACCAGGCGGGAACGGCCGTCGTACGCCAGGTAACTGCCGTCGGCTTCGCGGTCGAGGTATCCCAGAAAGGCACCGTTGCGGCTGCCCACGTGAAAGCCCTCTTCGACTCGGGCCCAGACCACACCGGCCCCGGGACGATCCGTGTACGTCATCTCCGCGCTCCTCTGCCCACGGCGAATCCGCAGGCTCCGACCGTATCGGCTCGCGTGCCGGGAACCTGCTCCTTGACAGCGGCGCCCGAAACCGTCCGATCTCAGACGAGCAACGCGCGGATCTGTTCGGCATCGTCAGTACCGGATGCCTCGACGATGCGACCGTGCGACAGGCGGTAGATCGCGAACGCGGCGATGTTCACGCGGCGGCGCGTGGCCGAGAGGTGCCGGTATGTGCCCGTGTGCGTCCCGGAACCCCGCACGTGTACCGCGAGACGGTCGTCCTCGACGATCAGCTGAATCCGCCTCCACTGCCAGTCGGGGAAGGCGTGCAGCAGTTCGGCGTAGTCGGCGATCCAGGCCTCGGCCCCGGCCGGGAGGTGGGCGCGACGCATACCGGGGTCGAGAAAGCCCCGGACCGCCTCGAGATCACGGCGGTTCTGGGCGTCGAGGAAGTCGGCGAACCAGTCACGCGTCTCCCCGGCCTCCACCGTTCCATTATCCGGCGGGGCTGCTCGGCGGGTGTGCCGTCGACGCCGGGGCGTGCTGTCGGCGCCGGGCCATTAGGCGGAGTTCGTTCCCGACACGCCGCCCTACGGCATCCGGCCGCGGCGAGTCGCCCCCGCACTCCGCACGACGGCACACCCGCCCCCACCCGACCACCCGAGCCGTCAGGCGAATCACGCTCGACGACAGGCCGATGACTCCGCGAGGCACCCCGATCCCCCACCCACCCCGAGTCCCCGCTCTGGTCGCGTACCCGGCGGGCGTCACGCCCGCCGTTCGCCGGACCGGATGCCACGACCCACCGCCGCGAGTACCACAACGTCTCGGCGTGCGCCGCCCCCTCGGCCGCTCGACACCGCGGTGGAAACGTGGGGGCATGGCATCCCCCCTCGCCCTGCTTCGTGACGACTCGCTCTCGCTCCTGGTCCGCGGCTACGGCTTCGGCGCGCACCTGTGGCGCCGGGCCGACCGCGGGGCGCGGGCCGTTCCGTTCCGGCTGCTCGGCCGCGAGGCGCTGTTCGTCCGCGGCGAAGAGGGCGTGCGGCTCTTCTACGACGAGTCGCTGACCCGCCGCCACGGCGCGATGCCGGCCTTCATCCAGGAGTCTCTCTTCGGCCACGGCTCGGTGCACAGCCTCGACGGCGAGGAGCATCGCCACCGCAAGGCCACGTTCGTCGACGTGCTCTACGACGACGACGAGGTGCAGCGGCTCCTCCCCGAGCTCGAGAGGCAGTGGCAGGGCGAGCTCGACGCCTGGGTCGCCGGCGGCGAGCGCTCGGCGTACGACGCCGCGGTGGGAGCCCTGGGCCGCTCGATCATGCGGTGGGCCGGCATTCCGGGCACCGCGGCGGCACAGACGCGGTGGGCGAGGCGGCAGGCGCAGATCGTCGACGGGTTCGGCGTGCCGTACTCGCCCGAGTTTGCGCTCGCCCTGATCAACCGCCGATGGTCGGACCGCCACGCCGGCGAGCTGATCGACGCCGTGCGGGCCGGAACCCTCGACCCCGCCGAGGGCACGGCGCTGCACGCGTGGGCGTGGCACCGCGACCGCTCCGGCGGACTGCTGCCTGCGAAACTTGCGGGCATCGAGCTGCAGAACAGCTTCCGCCCGATGATCGCGGTCTCGCGCTTCGTCGCCTTCGCCGCGAAGGAGCTGCACGACCGTCCCGAGTGGCGCGAGCGCATCGCGGCCGAGACCGCCGAGCGCGGGTCGCTCGTCGTCGGCGAGCTCGCCACGGCGTTCGCGCAGGAGATCCGCCGAACCGCCCCCTTCGTCCCGATGCTGCCGGCGTGGGCGAAGACCGACGTCGAGCTCGACGGGGAGCGGGTGTCGGCGGGCGGACGCGTCGTCCTCGACATCCTCGGCACCGACACCGACGCCCGCGAATGGGAGCGACCGTCCACGTTCGACCCGGCGCGTTTCGTCGGCGTCGACGACTACGAAGCGCTGCACGCCTTGGTCCCGCATGGCGGCGGCGAGGTGCCGACCGGTCACCGCTGCCCGGGCGAGAAACTCGCGATCGCCGGGCTCGCGGCATCCATCGCCGTCCTTAGCGACCCGCGTCTGCGCATCTCGGGCCACGGACTCGAGGTGAACAGACGACGGATGCCGACCAAGCCGCGCTCCGGCGGGCGCGTACGCCGCGCGGACGCGCCGTCGGCCTGCCCGTTCCACGTCGGTCGCACGAGCTGAGCAGCGAGGCTGCGGCTACCGGCCGTGGACCGGTTTCGGCACGATCTCCTGTTCTCGGAATACGGATGCCGCGGGCTCAGCGCGCGGAACGCACCCACCGCCGCCACTCGGGCTGGGGCGCATACCCGCGAGCCGCCCACGCGGACGCGCCCAGGTCGTTGCCCTCGAGCACCATCGCGTCGAAGCGTCCGGCGCCGAGCGTGCGAAGACGGGCCTCGGCCGCATCGAGGAGGACTCGGGCGAGGCCCTGACGGCGGTAATCGGGGTGCACGGCGAGGCGATAGAGGTGGGCGCGCCACCCGTCCCAGCCCGCGATGACGGTGCCGATGATCCGGCCCTCCGACCTGACGACGAGCACCGCGTCGGGATCCCGACGCAGGAGCGCCTCGACCACGGGAGCCGAGTCGCTCGGCCGTGCGTCGTTCTCGCCCGCGATCGCCCAGAATGCCAGCAGCGCGTCGACATCGGCGAGGGTCGCGGTCTCGACGGCGGGCGGCACGGGGTGATCCGTCATGGTCCACGACCATAGCGGCGTCGCCGTGCACCTTGTCGCGCCCACCTCGAATCGGCTGCAACAGCCACCAGCGAGCCCGCGCCCGCCGGAGTGCCCCGCAGCTCGGTGGGATGGCCGCGGGCGGAGGGCAGCTCGTGAACTCCCCGCAGAAATGACACCCGTGTAGTTTCGAAGCTTCCCTCGGTTCCTGAGTTTTCCACAGAAGGTTTGCACACCACGGGCGGGGTTTCGCACACCTCTCCACAGAGTTATCCACATGTGTAGAGCGATGCATTCGTAGGCGAGTGCGCCCCCAGGGATGCTTCAGAGGCCGTCGTCGCGCGCGCGAACTTCGGTCGGCGGGCCGGGAGAGCCGCACGGACCCACTGCCGTGCCCATCGTCGCGGGCGTTCGTCACGGATACCGCCGCCCGGCCGCCATCCTCGCGCCCTTATCCGGGATTGCGCCCGATGGAGTCCCAGAACGTGCAGCGGGGACGTGCTCCGATCGCACACAGTGGGACATGGGCCAGCCGGCCGCAGCGCCTCACCTCACGCCCGCTCCTCGAACACCTCCGACGCGATGCGGAACGCCGTGTTCGCCGCCGGCACCCCGGAGTAGATCGCCGACTGCAGGATGACCTCGCGGATCTCATCGACGGTCAGGCCGTTGCGCAGCGCGGCGCGCAGGTGCATCGCGAGCTCCTCATGATGCCCGTGCGCGATGAGCGACGACAGCACCGCGACCGAGCGCGAGCGCCGGTCGAGCCCGGGTCGCGACCAGATGTCGCCCCAGGCCACGCGCGTGATGAAGTCCTGCCAGTCGGCGGTGAGGTCGGTCGCGGCCGCGGTCGCGCGGTCGACGTGCGCGTCCGAGAGCACCTCGCGGCGCACCGTCATGCCCTGGTCGTAGCGTTCCTGGTCGGTGGCCATCAGAAGCCCTCCCCCGAGGTCGACGCGAAGAACGAGCGCAAAAGCGCGGCAACAGCCTCGGGCTGCTCGGCGGGCGGCAGATGTCCGGCATCGTCGATCCGGGCCGTGCGGCCGTCCTTCACACCCTCGGCGATCTCGGCGGCCTTGGTCTCGGGCGCGATAGCGTCAGCCGCACCCCACGCTGCGAGGACGGGCACGGTGATCTCGCCGAGAGAGGAACGCACGTCGTACCCGGCGAGCGCCTCGCAGCAGCGGGCGTAGCTGTCGTCGTCGGCATCCTGCAGCGCGTGCAGCAGGCGCCCGGTCAGCTCGGGGCGTCGTTCGATCGAGCCGGGAGCGAACCAGCGCTGGGCGGAGGCGCTGATGAGGCTCGAGGTGCTTTGCGCTCGCACCTGTGCAGCGCGGTCGTGCCACGCCTCGGGGTCGCTGAGCTGCGCTCCGGATGCCACGATCGCGGCGGCACGCACCCGGTCACCGTGCCGTCGCGCCAGCTCCAGTCCGGTCGCCGCTCCGAGGGAGACACCGGCGTAGAAGAACGTGTCGTCAGGGACGGCAGCCGCCACGGCATCCGCGAGGTCGCCGACGGTGAAGGCCTCATGGGTGATCGGCCCCGCGCCATGACCCGGCAGGTCCCAGCCGACGACGCGGTACTCGTCGACCAAGAGCGGAACGACGTCGTCCCAGACGATCGTCGATGTGCCCAGCGACGGCCCCAGCACGACGACCGGCGCGCCCTCCGGCCCGACCGGCGCCGTCAACGAAATCAGCGAAACTGCACTCATTGCTCTCCCTCGTCTCGATGTGCGGCCGATCCCGTGCGGTCTCGGCGACGTGTTTCGGCCTCGGCCCCCGCCGCGAACCACGGCGCCAGGCCCACGTACGCGCGCGGGCCCAGCAGCTCGTCGACGTCGAGACCCGCGGCCTCGGGCATCGCCCGCAGGGCATCGCCGAGGTCGGCGTCTCCCGCGAGCAGCTCCGCGAAGCGATCGGTCCCGATGAGCGGCACGAGAACGCCACGCAGACGCTCGCTCACGAGGCGCCCCCCGGTCAGGTCGGCGTTGCTCTGCGCCGCCGCGGCATCGACCCGCAGGTGCGCGAGCATCGAGGCCGCATGCCGCGTCGTGCCGAGCGCGAGCCGCAGCAGCTCGCGCAGGGTCGGCCACTCGGCGTGCCACGCGCCGTCGGGGCGTTCGTCGACGGCGAGGGATGCCGCGAGGTGCAGCGTCGCGCCGAGCTGCGGCGCGCGCAGGGCGGCGGAGCGGATGAGCACCGCCTCGGCGGGGTTCTGCTTCTGCGGCATCGCCGACGACCCGCCGCCCACGCCCTCCGACACCTCGCCGATCTCGGTGCGGCTGAGCGTCGCCACATCGCCCGCGACCTTGCCGAGGGCGTCGATGGCCTGCACGAGCGCATCGCCCAGCTCGGTGATCGGCCAGCGCGTCACGTGCCACGGCGCGTCGGGGACGTCGAGATCGAGTGCCCGCGCGAAGGCGGCGGGGAGCCCCGCGGCGATGTCCTTCGAGCCGGTGATCTCGACGAACGATGCGAGCGTGCCGCCCGCTCCGCCGAGTTGCGCGGGGTACTCCAGGGTCTCGAGCCGACGCGACGCCCGCTCGATGCCGCGCGCCCAGGTCGCGGCGCGAGCGCCCACGGTGGTGGGGACGGCGTGCTGGGTGAGGGTGCGTGCGGCCGAGACGTCGTCGACGTGAGCGACGGCGAGGTGGCGCGCCCATTCGCCCGCGATCCGCAGCGACGAGCGCACCTGGTCCATCGCCCGCCGCGCGACGATCATGAGGGCCGTGTCGAGGATGTCCTGGCTGGTCGCCCCGCGGTGGATCCACGCCCGATGCTCGGCCGGCACCTGCGCCTTCAGCATGCCCACGAGCGGGATCACGGGGTTGCCCCCGCTCACCGACTCCGCGATGAGACGGTCGACGTCGAGACCCGCGGCCGGTTTGCCGTATTTCTCGTCGATGCCGAACGCGTGGTCGATGTCGCGACGGGCCTCGCGCGGGGCGACGCCCACCTCCTCGTACGCGGCGACGAGAGCGCATTCCGCGCGCACGAGCGCACTCAGCACGAACGAGTCCGACACCAACGTGTCGTGCCCCACGGTCACGGGCGACAGCAGCCCGAGATCGATGGGCACGGGGGGATCAGAAGGCAAGGAAGACCGTCTCCTTCTCGCCCTGCAACCGGATGTCGTGGTGGAGGTTCCCGTCGGGCGTTCGCGTCGCCACGAGGCTAGCGCGCTCGCCCGCGTCAAGCGAAGACAGCAGCGGGTCCGCGGCGAGCGCCGCGTCGTCGCCGGGGACGTAGATGCGCGTGTGGAGCTTGTCGGGCAGACCCCGCGCGAACACGATCGCCGCGTAGAAGCCGGGACGGCCCTGGATGCCACCGGGCTCGCGCGTCCAGAACTCGAAGTGCCCCTCGTCGTTCGTGAACGCGCGCCCGAAACCGGTGAACGTGTGGTCGTCGCGGCGGAACGCGCCGCGCGCCCGCGGCACCGAGCCGTCGGCATCCGCCCCGAAGATCTCGACCAGCGCGTCGGGGACAGGCGCTCCCGCCCCGTCGAACACGGTGCCGCCCAGCACGATCGCCCCCGGCGAGTGCGGGAACACGACCTCGTGCTGCTTCGGGTACTCGAGGCCGTACGCAAAGAACGGGCCCACGGTCTGGCCGGGGGTGGCGCGGTGGGTCTTGGCGGGGGTGCTCATCACTCGTCGCCCTCCTGCTCGTTCTTCGACAGGCTCAGGAACCGAGCCGTTCGTCGATGTCGTCGTCATGTCACTCGTCCTCTGGCTCGAAGTACGTCTGGTCGGGGCCGTCGACGACGATGTCGAACCGGTAGCCCGTCGCCCACTCGGGCGAAGTGAGGTCGTGGTCGTAGACGCCGACGAGGGCGTCGCGATCCTTCTGCCGGTGGATGCTGTTGTAGATCGGGTCGAGCGCGAACAGCGGATCCCCGGGGAAGTACATCTGCGTCACCAGGCGCTGCGTGAACGACGAGCCGAACACCGAGAAGTGGATATGCGCGGGGCGCCAGGCGTTGCGGTGGTTCTTCCACGGGTAGGGGCCGGGCTTGATCGTGGTGAAGCGGTACTCGCCGTTCTCGTTCGTGATCGCACGGCCCGCCCCGGTGAAGTTGGGGTCGAGGGGGGCGGGGTGCTGATCGCGCTGGTGGATGTAGCGACCCGCCGAGTTGGCCTGCCAGATCTCGATGAGCTGGTTCGCGATCGGTCGCCCCCACGAGTCGAGCAGACGCCCTTGCACGCTCATGCGCTCGCCGAGCGGCTCGCCGGCGTGCTGCAGGGTGAGGTCGGACTCGATCGCGGCGACGTCGCGCTGTCCGAACGCGGGCGAGAACAGCTCGATCGTCTCGGGATCGACGAGCTTCGGGTTCTTGGTGGGGTGCCGCAGCACGCTCGAGCGGTAGGCGGGGAAGTCGTGGGCGGTCGCGGCGACCCGCTCTCCTGCCGCCTCGAGCGCATCGAGCTCGGCGTGACGGGTGCGCATCTCGGCGACGATCTGGTCCTGCGTGGCCTGGTCGGGAGCGGCGAGCAGCGTTTCGGGCGCCGCGGCGGGGGTGTGCGTCATGGGGTCTCCTTCGACCAGACCATCGTCCGTCACCGACCTGCGGGACGGCGACCTGTTCCCGCTCAATGGGAATCGTGGCATCCTGAGCTCATGGCGAACTCCCCCTCGGGCGACTCGGTCACCGACCGGCTGGTGCGGATCCTCGAGACCTTCACGCCCACCCGCACCGCGCAGACGACCGCCGACATCGGCCGACGTGCGGGGTTGCCGAGCTCGTCGGCGCACCGGATCGTGAACGAGCTGGTGGATGCCGGCCTCCTCGAGCGCGACGATGAGCGACGTGTACGCGTGGGGATGCGCCTGTGGGAATTGGCGACGCGGTCATCGCACGCGCTCCGGTTGCGCCAGGCGGCGCTGCCCTACATGGAGCGCGTGCAGCAACGCGTGCGCGAGCACACGCAGCTCGCGATCCTCGAGCACGACGAGGCGCTGTTCCTCGAGCGCCTGAGCGCTCCCGACTCGGGCGCCAACATCACACGCGTCGCGGGGCGACTTCCCGTGCACGCCTCGTCGTCCGGCCTCGTGCTGCTGGCCTTCGCCCCGCGCGACCTCCAGGAGCGGGTGCTCGCCGGCCCTCTCCCCCGCGTCACCCCCGAGACGATCGTCGACCCGGCGGCGCTCCGGCGCACGCTCGCCGAGATCCGCACACTGGGCCGCGTGATCGCCCCCGGGTACGTCGATGAGGTGTCCACCGGCGTCGCCGTGCCCGTGCGCGACGAGACCGGAGCCGTCATCGCCGCTCTCTCCGTCGTGCTCCCGCGCGACGCCGAGACGCAGTTCGCCCTGGTCGAGCTGCACCGTGCCTCCCGCGACATCGAGCGCACGCTGGGTTATCGCCGCTGAGGAGGTCCGACGCGAACGAGGCACGTCCATCTGCATGATCGCTGGGGCGGGTGGTGTCCAAAGTGACGCGTGCGGCACTCCCGACCCCGACCGGTCCTACAAATGAACCACTGAGACCCACATCCCGTTCAACGAGAGTCGCGCCGTCGCACGACGACCGCGAGGCCACCATCGACACAGCCACCGTCGAAGGAGACGCCATGACCACCACCGTCCGCACCCGTGTCGCCATCGTCGGCGCCGGCCCCGCCGGCCTCCTGCTGTCGCACCTGCTCGATGAGGCGGGGATCGCCTCGGTCGTCATCGACCAGCGCTCGCGCGACGAGATCGAGAGCACGATCCGTGCCGGCATCCTGGAACAGGGCACCGTCGAGCTGCTCGACACGATCGGCGAAGCCTCACGCGCACGCACGGTCGGCCACCGCCACGACGGCATCGAGCTGCGCTTCGAGGGCGAGGGGCACCGCATCGACTTCGCCGCGACCGTGGGCCGTGCGGTGTGGCTCTATCCGCAGCACGAGGTGCTGAAGGATCTCATCGCCGCGCGCCTCTCCGCGGGGCAGGATCTGCGCTTCGGCGTCACCGCGGAAGGCATCGAGAACGGCGAGCGTCCGCGGGTGATCGCGCGCGATGCCGAAGGGAACCCCCTCGAGATCGAGGCCGATTTCGTCGTCGGGTCCGACGGCTCGCGCAGCGTCGCCCGTGCCACCGTGACCGGGTCGAGCACCGGCGGGTACTTCCGCGAGTACCCCTTCGCCTGGTTCGGCATCCTGTGCGAAGCCCCACCGTCGAGCGAGGAGCTGATCTACAGCAACTCCCCCGACGGTTTCGCGCTCGTCAGCCAGCGCTCCGACACGGTGCAGCGGATGTACTTCCAGTGCGACCCCGAGACCGACACCGCGGCGTTCAGCGAGGAGCAGCTGTGGGACGAGCTGCAGAAGCGGGTCCCCGGTACGACCCTGAAGCAGGGCCCGATCTTCCAGCGCGACGTCCTGCGCTTCCGCAGCTTCGTCGCGCACGAGCTCCGCCGCGGTCGCGTCGCGCTCGTGGGCGACGCCGCTCACACCGTCCCGCCCACCGGCGCGAAGGGCATGAACCTCGCGATCGCCGACGTGCGCCTGCTCGCCGCCGCCCTCGGCGCCCTGCTGCTCGAGGGCGACGAGCGGCTGCTCGACGCCTACCCCGAGACCGCGAGCCGGCGCATCTGGAAGGCTCAGCACTTCTCGTGGTGGATGACGAGCCTCCTCCACGTGGCTCCGGATGCCACCGACTTCGACCGCCGCCGCCAGCTCGGCGAGCTGCGCACCGTCGTGGAATCGGAGCACGGCCGCGCCTACCTCGCCGAGGCGTACTGCGGCTGGCCCTTCGACGCCTGACTCGCCGCCGCATCGCGGCGCTCCCGCCCGTTGAGTGTCCAAGACACGCCGTAACCACCCCCGGAATAACGGCGTGTTCTGGACACTCGACGGTGGGGCTGCCGGCATCCCCGCCCCGCGCGGACCCGAGCCCCGCACGAGCGCGGCGCCCGAGCCGGAGCCCGAGCGCCGCGTCACCCCCGCGAGGGGCTCAGTCCTTCTTGCCGCGTGCGTTCTTGTCGCGCGGCTGGGGGAAGGGGCTCGGCACCACCGGCACCGTCCCCGTGTAGCCCTCGCGCTCGGCGGCGAGCTCGGCGATGCGCTTTCGGCACGCGAACCATCCGGCCGTGATGAGCAGGCTCGCGACGATCGCGACGACCAGCGTCGCGGGCGAGTCGATGAACACCAGCACCAGCACGACCGCGAGGAACACCAGCGTCGCGTATCCCGTGTAGGGCGCCCAGAACAGCCGGAAGGTCGGGCGGACCAGCTCCCCGCGATCGGCCAAGCGCTTGAACTTCATCTGGCAGAGCATGATGGTCGCCCAGGTGACCAGGATGCCGACGGCGGCGACGTTCAGCACCGTCTCGAACGCGTCGCTGGGGTTGACGTAGTTGATCACGACACCGAACAGGGCCACGACCGCGGTGATCGCGATGCCGCCGTAGGGGACGCCGGCCTTGTTCATGCGAGACGCGAACTTCGGCGCGGATCCCGCCACCGCCATCGAGCGCAGGATGCGACCGGTCGAGTACAGCCCCGCGTTCAGCGACGACAGGGCGGCGGTGAGCACGACGAGGTTCATGATCACGTCGACGCCCGGAACCCCGATCGAGGCGAAGAAGGTCACGAAGGGGCTCTCGTCCTTCGAGTACGCGGTGTACGGCAGCAGCAGCGCGAGCAGGAGCACCGAGCCGACGTAGAAGATCGCGACGCGGAAGATGACCGAGTTGATCGCCCGCGGCATGACCTTCTCGGGGTTCTTCGTCTCGCCCGCCGCGGTTCCGACGAGCTCGATCGAGGCATACGCGAACACGACGCCCTGCATCAGGATGATCGCGGGCAGGATGCCGTTGGGGAAGAAGCCTCCGTTGTCGGCGATGAGCGAGAACCCGACGGGGGCGCCGTTGGGGGTGCCGAACACGACGAAGTAGATGCCCACGAGCAGGAACGCGACGAGCGCCGTGACCTTGATGAGCGCGAACCAGAACTCCAGCTCGCCGAACACCTTCACCGACACGAGGTTGACCGCGAGCACCGTGACGAGCGCGGCGAGCGCCCAGGCCCACTGCGGCACCGCGGCGATCCAGGGCACGTACTTGCCGAAGAAGTTCATGTAGAGCGCGGCGGCGGTGATGTCGACCATGGTCGTCGTCGCCCAGTTGATCCAGTAGAACCAGCCCGAGACGAACGCCGCCTTCTCGCCGAAGAACTCGCGGGCGTACGAGACGAACGAGCCCGAGGTCGGGCGGTGCAGCACGAGCTCGCCGAGCGCCCGGAGGATGAAGAACGCGAAGAGCCCGCAGACCGCGTACGAGAGCACGATCGCGGGTCCGGCCTGAGCGAGGCGCCCGCCGGCACCGAGGAAGAGACCGGTTCCGATGGCCCCGCCGATCGCGATCATCTGCACCTGACGCGACGTCAGCCGCTTGTGGTACCCGGCGTCCTCGAGCTGAACGGTCGAGGTGTGGATCTGCTCGGCAGCGTCGCCGGCACGGGGGGTGGAGTCGTTCACGTACCCATCATTCGTTTCACGCAGCCCCTGTCCAGCAAGCGCGCCGAGTGTCGGGATTCCGGATGCCGCGGCTCACAGCCACTTCTTCACCTTGAACGTCAGCCACAGCCCCGCCGAGACGAGCACCATGAGCACGAGCGCCATCGGGTAGCCGAACTCCCAGTTGAGCTCGGGCATGTTCTTGAAGTTCATGCCATAGATCCCGCCGATCAGCGAGGGCCCGAAGAGGATCGCCGCCCACCCCGAGATCTTCTTCACCTGCTCGTTCTGCTCGAGTGACGTCTCGGTCTGCCGCTGCGTGACGAGCGTCGCGTTGACCGTCAGGGCGTTGTCGAGGATCGAGCGCATCGACGTCAGCTTGTCGCACTGGCGCAGGACGTGGTCGAGGACGTCGCGCAGCGACCGCTGCAGTTCGATGTCGACGCCGTACTTCTCGGCACCGCGCAGCAGCGCCTGGAGCATGTCGCGCAGGGGTTCGGTCGCACGCTGGAAGTGGATGACCTCGCGAGCAAGCTCGTAGATGCGCTGCGTCAGCTCCGCGCCGCCGGTTCCGAAGAGTTGGTCCTCGATCTCGTCGACGTCGTTCTGCAGCCCGCGCGCGACGGGGTCGTACTGGTCGACGACCTCGTCGAGGATCGCGTAGAGCACCGCCTCGGGGCCGCGGGCGAGCAGTTCGGGCTGTTCCTCCAGCCGATGCCGCACGCGCGCCAGGTCGGGCACCTCGGCGTGGCGCACGGTCACGACGTAGTCCTCGCCGACGAACACGTGCAGCTCGCCGAACTCGACGGTCTCGGTCTCGTCGATGTACCGGGCGGGGCGCAGGACGGCGAAGAGATTGCCGCCGTACCGCTCGAGCTTCGAGCGCTGGTGCCCGGCCAGCGCGTCCTCGACCGCGAGGGGGTGCAGCGAGAACTCCGCCGCGACGCGTTCGAGCTCTTCGGGCGAGGGGCGCAACAGCCCGATCCAGGCCATCCCGCCGTGAGCCTCCATGTACTCGAATGTCTGGTCGAGGCTGGCGGGGTTCTCGATGCGGTGGCCGTCGACGTACACGGCGCTGTCGATGATGGGCATGTATCAGTTCTACGCCCCGCAGGTGGACGGGCGATGACGTGGTGCGCCGACTCAGACGGGAGTCATAGCGCCCCGGTCATCGCCGGGGCCGCGGGATCAGTCCTTCTTCGGGTCGTGACCCCAGTTCATCAACGAGTACCGCCAATCGGTGTCGGTGATGTCGCCCTTCGGGCGCTGGGCTCCGTGCCGCTTGACGTACCCGACCACTTTCCGCATGTGCGCGATGTCGGCGTCGGTGAGGTCGGCCTTCTTCTTTCTGAGGATGCGCACGATGTGCCGACCGCTCTCGTGCCCGGTCGACTCCCCGCCGTCCTTCTTCTGCCCGACGCTGCGGGACTCGTCGGTGTCGAGCCAATCCGACAGCTCACCGGCCGTCATGTTCACGGCCTCCCCGAACTCGGCGCGGGTCTGTTCGTCGTCATCGCTGCGTTCGCTCATACGCCCATGCTGACCGTCGAACCGCGTGCCGCCGGACCCCTTGCGCGACCCCGTGGCACGTGGCATCCGCGACACAGCCGACAGGGCGCAGCCGAGGGGGCTCAGCCGACGGGCTCGCTCAGCGGCTCGTTCGGGTCGGATCCCGGATGCCGCGCACCGGGCGCGTGCCGGGCGGCCGCCGTCACGGCTCCGATGCTCGCCGCGATGACCAGGGCGATGCCGCCCACCTCGAGCCACGAGAGGTGCTGACCGAGCAGGAGGAATCCCGCCGTCGAGGCCGTCGCGGGGCCGAGGCTCATGAGGATCGCGAAGGCCGAAGCCGGCAGGCGTCGGAGAGCGATGAGCTCGAGCGCATAGGGCACGGTCGACGACAGCACGGCGACGGCGGCGCCGAGGGCGAGGATGTCGAGGCGCAGGAGCACCTCGCCGGCCTGCGCGATCCCGAACGGCAGGGCCGCGATCGCCCCGATGGCCATCGCGAGCGCGAGGCCGTCGAGGCGGGGAAAGGCTCGCCCGACGCGCGCCGACGCGAGGATATACAGCGCCCAGCTCACGGCCGCGCCGAGCGCGAACAGCACGCCCAGAGGATCGAGCCGGTCCCACCCGCCCGCGCCCAGCGCCACGACGCCGGCGAGCGCGAGTCCCGCCCAGAGCCAGCGCGCCACGCCCGTCGCCGTGACGATCGAGAGCGCGAGGGGGCCGAGCACCTCGATGGTCACGGTCACGCCCAGCGGGAGTCGCTCGAGCGCGAGGTAGAACAGTCCGTTCATCGTGGCGAGGACGAGACCGAAGGCCACGACCTCGCGCCAGTGCGCCGGCGAGTGACCGCGCCACCGCGGTCGGGCGATGATCAGCAGGAGCGTCGCCGAGAACAGCAGGCGCAGCATCACGATGCCGAGCGGCCCCGTCTGCGGGAACAGCATGACGGCGAACGAGGCACCGACCTCCTGGCACGCGAGCCCGATCAGCACCAGCGCCGCGGCCGACCGCGGCCCGCCGGCCGCCCTCATTCCGCCGTCACTGTGCGGGGACGGTGCAGATGGCGTTGCCGACGATGCCGTCACGCATCTGCTGGGCCGTCCAGGGCAGTCCCGCCTCGGGGGCGGTCTGCCCCGAAGCCGCCGGAGCCTTCGATGCGATCGCCGCGAGCTCCCAGCTGAGCCACGCGGCCGTCTTGGGGTTACCGGCCGAGTTGTTCAGCACGACCGAGACGGCCATGCCGGTCGTGGGGTCGGCGAAGGAGCCGACCATGTAACCCGCCGTCGCACCGAACTGTCCGATGAGCGAACCGGCCTGGTACGCGCCGCCCGCCGCGGTGAACCACGTCGGGTCGTCGGCGCTCACGGGGAGGGGCGACGAGAACCTGTCGCTCCCCTCGGGCAGCAGGGAGCCGGCGGCGAGTGCCTGCGTATAGCGGCCGAGGTCGGTGATGTCGGTCACGGCTCCCGCGGCGGCGCCGCCGAAGCTCGACGAGGTCACGGTGACGTCCTGGGGCTGATCGCAGGTCCATCCGCCCTCGGGGAGCTGCTGCGAGCGGAACCCCTCGAGGGCGGTCGACGAGGGCGCGGCAGCGGCCGACCCCGGCAGGCTCGTGTTCGACAGCCCGAGGGGTTCGGCGACGCGCTCGCGGATGAGGTCCGAGAGCGTCTCACCGGTCGCGCGCTCGGCGGCGAGCCCGGCGATCAGGTAGTTCGTGTCCGAGTCGGCGAACGCCGCCCCCGGAGGGTTCAGACGAGGGCTCGCGATGCCGTACGCGAGCAGCTCCCGCGGGTTCCACGCCCGGTCGGGGTTGTTCAGCTCGGTCCCCTGCAGCACGGACGAGTAGGAGCCGAGCCCCGAGGTGCCGTTGCAGAGCATGCGCAGGGTGATGTCGTCGTACCCGGGGAGGTTGCTGACCCACGTCGTCACCGGGTCGTCGAGCTTGACCGTGCCGTCGGCGGCGAGCTCGTAGAGCACGTCGCAGGTCATCGCGCCGGTGACATCGGCGGCACGGAAGTCCAGGTCGGCCGAGACCTCGGCGCCGCCCGGTCCCTGCGTGCCCACGCCCGACACCCAGCTCCCGCTCCAGGGCGCCCACACGCCGACGATGGCGCCGCTCGACCCGGTCGCCGCCATGGCGGTCGTGACGGCGTCGCGCAGCTCGGTGACCGTCTGGTCGGGCAACGGCGCGTCGACCTGGGCGGGGACGTCGATGGACACGGAGTTCTCGGCGGTGCACCCGCTCAGGATCACCGCGAGGACGCTCGCGCCGGCGATCGCGGCCGCAGCAGACCGACGCCATGTCCCCATATCGAACCCCCTGGAATCCGCGCGCGACGAATCGCGCGCTCCAAGAATTCAAACACACGCCGCCCGAAGCGACTTGCCGCTTGCGCCCGGGCGGCGTCACGTCTGCATCACATCTCGCCGCGAGCGCTCGGCGGTGCGTCGATCAGCGGCGAAACCACAGGAAATCGGGGGTTAGGTTCACCTAACCCTGTGCGTATGATGTCCCCATGAACGCCGTCGTCCCGTTCTCCGCCGCTCTGCGCGAGCGCTGTTCCACCAGCGCGCATTCGACGAGCGAGTGCGACGGCTTCATGACCGACCTCCTCAACGGCACCGGCTCCCGCGACGACTACATCGCCCTCATCGCGCAGCAGTGGTTCATCTACGAGGCCCTCGAGACGGCGGGCGAGCACATGCGCCACGACCCGGTGGCATCCGTGTTCCTCAGCGACAAGCTCACCCGCCTGCCCGCCCTGGAGGCCGACCTCGCGTTCCTCCTCGGCTCCGACTGGCGCGGGCAGATCAGCCCCCTGCCCACCACGCAGGCGTACGTGTCGCGGATCCGCCGCGTCGCCGCGACCTGGCCGGGGGGCTTCGTCGCTCACCACTACACGCGCTACCTCGGCGACCTGTCGGGCGGACCGTTCATCGGTCGCCTCATGCAGCGCCGCTTCGGATTCGACACCAACGGGATCGGGTTCTTCCTGTTCGGCGACATCGCCGACCCGAGAGCGTTCAAGAACGTCTACCGCGAGCAGCTCGACGCGGTCCCGTGGGATGACGACGAGAAGGCGCGCGTCATCGACGAGGTACTGGTGGCGTACCGGTTCAACACCGAGCTGTTCGCCGACCTCGCGCGAGCCAAGGCGGCTCAGGTCGCCTGAGCACGATCGCCCTGCTGGCGTCCGAGCCACGCCTGCTTCATGAAGCGGCGCACGTCCTCGTCGACGCGGATGTCACTCGGGCGCAGCGGCCGTGACAGGTAGAGACCGTCGAGAGACGTCAACCGGCTGAGTGCGACGTAGGTCTGCCCGGGTGCGAAGGCGCCGGCACCCAGGTCGACGACCGCGCGGTCGTACGTCTTGCCCTGCGACTTGTGGATCGTGACGGCCCACGCGAGCCGGAGCGGGAACTGCGTGAACTCCGCGACGATCTCGCGCGAGAGGTTCTTCGTCCCCGGGTCGTACGCGTAGCGGTACCTCTCCCACACGGCGGGTTCGACATCGTGCTGGATGCCGTCGACCTCGACCCGCACGCTGTCGCCCGCGATGCGCGTCACCGTGCCGATCGTGCCGTTGACCCACCGCGGCGCCTCGCCGAACTGCGCGGAGTCGTTGCGGAGGAACATCACCTGCGCCCCCACCTTGAGCGTGAGTTCCATCTCGGCGGGATAGTTCGCCTCACCGCGTCCGAAGTCGCCCGAGATCTCGGCGTTCGCGGTCTGTGTGCGCCCCACGAGCTCCTCGAGATGGCGCCGGTTGATGCTGTTGACGCGATCGTTGCGCGTCGCCAGCGTGATGATCGGGTGCTCGCCGTCGGCCGGGTGCGGGGGCGTGCGGGCTCCGGCGGTGTTCAGGATGCCGGCCATCTCGGCCGTCACGCGTCCGTAGCGCACCGCGTTGAGCAGGGTCTTGAAGCCCGGGTCGGACTGCCGGTGGATCTCGACGAGCTCGTTGACGTGCAGGTCGGCCCCGTGGCGCCCGATGTCGATCAGCCCGTCGCTCGCCGCTTCGCCGGACCACACCTTCGCGTCGAAGAACCAGAACGAGCGGTAGTGGTCGCGGATGTAGCGCGCCTCGTCACCGCGCGGGGGGACGGGGGCGAGCTGGTACGGGTCGCCGAACATGACGATCTGGGTGCCGCCGAACGGCTCGGCGCGCCGGCCGCGCGCCTGACGGAGCGAGCGGTCGATGGCATCCATGAGGTCGGCGTTCACCATCGAGATCTCGTCGATCACGAGCGTGTCGATCGCGTTGAGGATCTTGCGGGTCGCGTCGTTCTGGTCGATGTCGCCGTTCGCGATCAGGCCGATCGGCAGACGGAACAGCGAGTGGATCGTCTGCCCCTCGACGTTGAGCGCCGCCACGCCCGTCGGCGCGCACACGGCGATCTGCTTCTGCGTGTTCCACGCGAGGTGCTGCAGCAGAGTCGACTTGCCCGTCCCCGCGCGCCCGGTCACGAAGACGTGCTCCCGCGTGTCTTCGATCAGCCGGAACAGCGCCTGCTGCTCGGCGGAAAGAGGCGGGGTGGTCACCGATTCATGCTAGTTCGCGGGACGTTCGCGGGGCGGCTCGGTGTGGACAAGCAGCCACTGCGCCTCGCCCGACAGGACGTCGGCGACATGGCTGCGGAAGCGCGGGCACTGCGTGATGTCGTGCGACCGACATCGCAGCGCATGCTCGGTCATCGCCCTCGCCTCCGCGATGTCGGCGGCACGACGATCGAGCTCGGCGATGTGCTCCTCGAGCACGCGGTGCCGATCCGGCGCGTCCCGCTCGACCAGTATGCGGATCTGCTCGAGCGACATTCCCGCGGCCTTGTTGCGCAGGATGATCGCGATCCGGACGCTGTCGTCGTCCGAGTAGCGGCGTCGGCCGCCGGCATCCCGATCCGGATGCAACAGCCCCTCGTCCTCCCAGTAGCGCAGCACGTGCGTGTCGAGCCCGAATCGCGCCGCGGCCTCCCCGATTGACTCCCCCGCGGAGGTCATTGCGCTGCCACCTCCCTCGTAGCTGTCCAGAGGGGCAGTCTCTCCCATCCATCGGGGACGCCGAGGGAGCGGACAGAGACGGGTCCGGCGGAGGGGAACTCGCGCAGAAGGCCCCCGAGATCGGCGCCCCATGACGACAGCGGATCTACAACGAGCAGAAGGTACTGCACCACAGCCAACGCACTGTAGAGCCCGAACTCCTTCGGTAGGGCGCTCTCACTCAGATGAGCGAGAAGAGGTACGCGCGATGGCGTGGGACGCTTGGGCGCTGTCACGAGTTTGCGGTTGTACAGACGTGCGTGGTGCGCCGCGACATTCCGGACGTAGTTGAGTGTGGCCAACCAGCTGAGGAAGAGCTTTTTCGTCGGAACCTCGTACGCGTCGGCGATGGCCTGCGATAGCCGCGTGTTCAGACCCCGATAGAGCGTGACGAGCTGACCGAGCTCGAGAATCTCGGTCAGCGCCCAGATCGGCATCTGGTTCGCGTACTTCTCTCGGAAGTGCTGCACGAAGTTCTCGCTCGAGCGACTCTGCCGTTCGGCTACTTTCAGCAGCCACAGGTCGTGCTTGCTCATCGAGATCTCCGGCGGGAGCAACGTCGTGATGGTCCTGTCAGCCACATGCTCGGGCCGACGGGTGAAGTCGGGCATGAACGTCGATGCGTCTCGATGGGCGAAGGCGGAAACCTCACCCAAGACGTACCCGACTCGCATTCGTAGAGACACCTCGATGCGTTCGAGGGCATCGAGGACGAGCAGGCGCAGTCGTCGGTCGAAGTCGATGAGGGCCGCCGCGTGGGAAATGTGGGTTCCGGGAAGGTATCCGATCGCGGGATCGACCGCCCGGAACGGATGCAGGTATCCCGTCAGCCGGTAGTAGCCCACCTCGCACAGCAGGCGTTCTGCGCGTGCTCGATCGTCGATGCCGACGCCGCGACGCTCCAGCTTGTCGATCTGGTCGCTCAGCGGCAGCCAGGGTTTGCCGTACCGCATCAATCCCCGCAAAAGAAAATCAGCCCGAGCCGTGAGGCGAGCGGGCTGATCGTGATGCTTTGACGATAGCACGTCCCACCTCCCCTCGGGCGGCGAGCTTCGATCATATGTCCGGGGCGCGCCCCGCCGAGGGCTCCGCGAACGCTTGCTCGACATTCGTCTATTTATGCGAAAAGAGTGGCCTTGACTTCATGTCGACATGAAGTCACACGATGGTCTCGAACGCAAGCGAAGGAGTTCATCGTGTACGACGCGATCATCATCGGAGGCGGCCCCGCCGGGCTGCAGGCGGTACTCACCCTCGGGCGCATGCACCGGCGGACCCTGCTGCTCGACTCCGGCGAGTACCGCAACGGGACGGTGCCGCACGCCCACAACCTGCTCACCAACGACGGGCGCGACCCGGCCGAGCTCCGCCGACTCGGACGCGCGGAGATCGCCGCGTACGAGACGGTCCGGATCCAGGATGCCGCGGCCACCGAGATCACTCGGGTCGACGCGAACCTGGTGGTCACGGTCGCCGGCGCGCCGGTGCGGACCCGAGCCGTGATCCTCGCGACCGGACTCGCCGACGATCTGCCGCCGATCCCCGGGCTCGCCGACCGCTGGGGCGACCGCGTCGCGAACTGCCCGTTCTGCCACGGCCACGAGTTCGCCGGCCAGCGCGTCGCGGTGCTCAACGGCACCGGGCACGCGGGGATGCTCGCCGCGATGCTCGAGCCCGTGGCATCCGAGATCGTCGTTCTCGACCCGGTTCGGGTGCGGGAGGTGGGCGATTTCCCGGCGGGGCTGCGACTGCACCTCGACGACGGCACGACCGAGGATGTCGCCGGAGCCTTCGTGACGCCCGTCTCTCGCCAGCGCGCACCGTTCGCAGACCAGCTCGGGCTGGAACGGCAGGAGTCGGGAGCCGTCCGCGTCGACCCCTTCGGACGCACGAGCGTCGACGGCGTCTACGCGGTGGGCGACATGGCGCAGCCCGATCACTTCGCGGGGCCGATGGCGTCGCTCGCGAACGCGATCGCCGCAGGCCAGCTGGCCGCCGTCGCGGTCGTGCAGGCGGACGCACAGGTGCGGGTGGCGTCCCATTCTTAGACTGGGTATGTGGACAACGCAGGCGGGGGCCCCGCGACGCCCGAGGGTGTCCGCTTTGCGCGCCCGCGTCTCGCCCTCGAGCTGACCGCGCTCGGGGTCGTCGGCGTGCTGCTGGTCCTCGCGCTGGCCGCCGGCGCGGGTGCCCTGTACCGCGAGGTGTACAGCCCGCGGGCCTTCGTCCGGCACTACCTCGAGCTGCTCGAGGATCACCGCGCGGCCGAAGCGCTCGCCGTCCCCGGGGTCGCGATCGACGCCGCGGAGCTCGAGGCGGCTGGCCTCCCGTCGACGGCCTCCGAGGCGCTGCTCCGGCCCGACGCTCTGGGCGCGCTCTCCGACGCCCAGGTCGTCGACGAGACGGTCGACGGCGACATCACGCGGGTGAGCGTCGCGTATCGCGCGGGCACCCACGACGGCCGCACGACCTTCGCGGTGAAGAGCGACGGCGAGACCGGGTTCCTGCCACGCTGGCGCTTCGCGACGAGTCCCCTCGCCGTCGTCGATCTCTCGGTCCGCGGCTCGATGCGATTCGAGGTCAATGGTTTCGAGGTCGACAAGCGGCAGGTCTCGGTCGACGGAGCGGATGCCGATCCCTCGGCCGCCGTCCCCCTCCTGGTGTTCTCGCCCGGTCTGTACTCGGTGGCGGTCGATACCGCGATCTCGGCGACCCCGGGTGTCGCGGTGCTGGCGGACGCGCCCCTGACGGGTGTTCCCGTCGATGTGCAGGCCGAACCCACCGAAGAGTTCATCTCGGTCGTGCAGCAGCGCGTCGAGGACTTCCTCACGACCTGCGCCGAGCAGAAGGTGCTGCAGCCGACCGGGTGCCCCTTCGGCTACACGGTGCGCAATCGCATCGAGGGGGCGCCCTCGTGGTCGATCGCCCAGCAGCCGAAGGTGACGATCGTCCCCGACGGCGCGGGCTGGCGCATCCCGTCCACCGGGGCCGTCGCGCACATCGACGTCGACATCCGCTCGATCTTCGACGGCTCGATCCGCAACGTCGACGAGGACGTCCCCTTCAGCGTCGACGGCAAGATCACGGTGCTCCCCGACGGCACGGCATCCATCCTCGTCAGCGGCAGCTCCGACTGAACGGCGCCGCCCGCGAGTGAGGGGGGCGTCCGTCAGCTGCGACGGGCGGCGTCGCGCTCGGCCGCCCGGGCGTCGCGCGCCGCGAGCCGCGCGAGCTCTTCGTTGTAGGCGTCGAGCTCGAGGTCGCCGACGCGGTCGACGTGGCGGTCGCGTCGACGTTGCTGGCGCTCGTCGCTGCGACTCCACTGGATCGCGACGGTGATCGCGAGGATCAGGGTCGGGATCTCGCCGACCGACCACGCCACGCCACCGCCGGCGTACTGGTCCTCGAGGGGTGTCGGCCCCCACGTGCGCCCCATGGCCCCGAACCACTCGGCGACCATCAAGCCGGAGTTCATCATGATCGCGATGCCGAAGAACGCGTGCATGGCCATGATCGCGATGAGCACGAGGAGCCGCATCGGGTAGGGCAGACGATACGGGACCGGGTCAATCCCGATGAGGCTCAGCACGAACAGGTAGCCCGTGATGAGGAAGTGGGCGACCATCCAGATGTGCCCGAGGTGATCGTAGAGGGACCAGCGGAACAGATCGGTGTAGTAGAAGGCCCAGAGCGAACCGATGAACAGTCCGGCGGCGACGTAGGGGTTCGTGAGCACCTTGGCGACCGGATTGTGCACGGCCCAGAGGATCCACTCGCGGCCACCGCGAGTGCCGTCGTCGCGCTTGCGGATCGCGCGGGCTGCGAGGGTCACCGGCGCCCCCGACACCAGCATGAGCGGGATCGCCATCGACAGCAGCATGTGCCCGATCATGTGCATGCTGAACAGGTAGTCCTGGTAGACGTTCACCGGCCCCGAGGTGATCCAGAACACCGCGAGCATGCCGAGGCACCACAGCACCGTCCGGTAGATCGGCCAGCTGTCGCCGCGGCGGCGCAGACGCCACACGCCGGCGAGGTAGAAGAACAGTCCGAAAGCGACGACGAAGGCCCAGAGCAGGTCGATGTCCCAGCTGGTGAACCAGCGTTCGATCGTCAGCTCGGGCGGCAACGGCGAGCCCGTGAGGATCTCGGCGGGAGTCTGGCCCACCAGCGGTGGAGCGATCGGAGGAGGGGTGCGGGCGAGCGCGGCGGCAGCCCCGCTCGCGATCCCCATGAAGACGAGCTCGACGACGATGATCGCCCAGAAGCGCCGGGAGCCCTGCTCGTCGGCCATGCGCGCGATCAGGCGGCGGCGGTACCACGCCCCCAGTAGGCCCATCGCGAGCAGCGCCGCGACCTTGACGAGGACCAGGATGCCGTAAGGCGAGAACAGGTTCTCCCAGCCCAGCAAGCCGATCGAGGCGCGCACCGTGCCCGAGACGGCCACGACCACGAAAGCCGCGAGGGCGATCGACGAGTACCGCAGCAGCGTGGTCTGCAGCTGCGTCCGCGACATGGCGGGTCGCACGACGACGAGCAGCACCAGCCCGCCCAGCCAGACGGCGGCGGCGATGATGTGCAGCACGAGCGAGGTCACGGCCGCCGTGTGGCTGGCCTCGGTGCCGGCGTGGCCCTGCGTGCCCATCGGGACGAGCGACGCCAGCGCGAGGATCGCGACGATCATCGTCGGAATCCAGGACCGCACGGCGAAGGTCAGCACGGTCAGCACCGCACCGGCGATCGTGGTGATGAGCCACGCGGGGCCGATCTCGCTCTCGACGAGGAAGCGGCCGAGCTGCTGTCCGAAGAGCGGGTCGAGCGTCGGCTTCGCGTTGATGATGTTGAGGAAGGTCAGGTAGCCGGTCGCGGCCGAGGCGACGGTGAAGATCGCGGCACCGATCGAGGCCGTGTCGAGGGCGAGCTCGAAGGGGCGCTCCCCGGCCTTCAGGGCGAACAGCGCGAGCACCAGGGAGCCGACCATCGTCGCCGCCGACAGGTTGACCACGAGCGTGGCGAGCGGCAGTCCCCATCGCACCACCGGGCCGGGGTCTGCCAGCAGGGGCGCGGCGGCGCCTCCGCCGTAGGCGAGGCCCGCGACGACGGCGATCAGCGAGACCGCGACGAGGATGACGGGTCCCGCCACACGGAGGGCACGGGCGTTCACCCACCCAGACTACGTCGGCGCGCGCACGGGGAGACGCGGAGCGGCCGTTCCCGTCGTCGACGAAGGACGATGTCGAACGATTCCGGGTCGAACGGTCTCGCGCCGGGCGCTCTTGCGCCGAATGGACCCGCGCCGGACGAAGACAGAGGGGGATGCCTCTCGGCATCCCCCTCTGTGCGGTGCGGCGACGTCTTACTTGACGGCAGCCTTGAGCTTCGAGCCCGCGGTGACCTTGACGCGCTTGCCGGCGGGGATCGAGATCTCCTCACCGGTCTGCGGGTTGCGGCCCGTGCGAGCGGACGTGGCGACCTGCTCGAAGGCGATCCAGCCGGGGATCGAAACCTTGCTGCCCTTGGCGACCGCCTCGGAGACGGTGGAGAAGAGGGAGTCGAGCACGCCCGACACGGCGGACTGGCTCTGCCCGGTCGCGCTGGCGATGCTCGCGACGAGCTCGGTCTTGGTGATGGACTTGTCAGCCATGTGGTTGTCCTCCAGGCGACGTTGTCGTCGCCTCTCGTTACATCGGACGAGGAGGAATTCTCCTCGGTGGTCGGGAGACCGCCTCGACAGTATCAACCGAACCGCGGAATTACGGGGATTTTGAGGGATTTCCCCCTCGAATGCACCGGCGTGTCGCCCGAAACGGGCCCGACCCGGCCCCGGTGAGAGAGCACGCACGTCCCCACACCGCCCCGGGCGAACGAGGCGGGCGAAGCGGCTCGACGATACGGGTGACCCCGGACGTGAATGAGAGCGGTATATCCCCGGCTACGAGTGAGATCTGGGTGAGCGCCTTTCGTATGTTGGGGGCTCGACGGGTCATGTGCCTCGCACCATCGGAGGGTCCGGGCGCCCTCTCCGACTCCCGTCGGGAGAGGGGCGCGATGCCGAACACGCAGAGATCCATCGACGCCCGGGCCGCCTTCCACGCGGCGGTCGTCACGACCGCGGCCCGGTTGGCCCCCGGGCACGGGATTCCGGAACAGCGCCACCTCGCCCTCTTGGCCGAAGCACCGCCGCCCCCGCTTCCTCGCGTCTGGACCGACACGGCGGCCCTGACCCTCGCCGCCGTCCTGGTGTCGCGGGCGCGGCGAGACGCCCTCTCCGAGGGGCTCGCGCTCATCGATCGGTACTTCGTCGACACCCGTCTCACCCGCGAAGCCACCCTGTCCGACGACGCGCGCGCGCATCTGCTCGCCGCCGCCGGCGAGTACTGCTGCGCCATCGGCTGGCCGCAGATCGGCGCACAGTACGGCGCCGAGGCTCTGCTCTTCGCCGACACCGCCCCGGTCCGATACCGCGCCCACGCCGTTCTCGCCCTGGGCCATGCCCTCAACGGCGAGTACGAGAGCAGCGAGAACGACAGGGCCGCCGCTCAAGCGCTCTTCGCCGACAACGCCTGGCCAGACGACGAGATCGACTACCTCGTCCTGCTCGCGGAGTCCCTCGTGGCGGCGGCGTGGATGCAGTCGGATCGTCTCGCGGCGGTCTCCACGATCCTGCGCGAGGTCCGGCCGGACGACCCGTACTGGGACTACTCCGCCCGTGCCATCGACGTCGTGCGGGGTCTCTTCGAGCGCGATTACTCGGGGGCTCTCGCTGCGAACTGGCAGCTGTCGTACGGTTCGCGGCGGCACCGCAGCCACCGCATGATCCGCGACCTCCTGACGTGCATCGGGTCCGACATCCTCGTCGCGCGAGGCGAGTACGCCGAGGCTCTGGCGACTCTCTCCACCGGACGGACTCCGCCCGGACACGGGATCTGCTTCCCGATGCAGCGCTCGGTGGCGCTCCTCCTCCTCGGGCGCGACCGCGAACTGCTCGCCGAGACCGAGGCGTGCGTGGCCGACGAGACAGACCACTGCTTGCGCACCCTGACTCCCACCCTGCTGCGTCGCGCGATCGCTTTCGCGCGTATCGGGTCCGCGCGACGCGCCGCGCAGAGCATGGAAGCGGCTCTGCTGCTGATCTCCCGGACTGGGGGCTCGATCACGCCGTTCATCATGCTGCCCCTGGGCGAGACGCTGGCCCTGTTCGACGAGGTGGTGAGCGCTCGACCCGAGCTCGGACCGGTCGTCACCGGCATCCGGGACTTCCTGCCCTCGGTCGCCGCCCCCTCGCTGAACCCCGCGGAGGTCACCGGCTTCACCCCGACCGAGCGGGAGCTGGCGGTGCTGCTCTCGTCGGACCGGAACCTGGCGGACATCGCCCGCGAGCGGGGCGTGTCTCTCAACACCGTGAAGAGCCAGGTGCGCTCCATCTACGCCAAGCTCGGCGTCAGCGGGCGCGCGGAGGCGGTGGGAGAACTCCTGCGACGGACGTTCTGAACGACGAAGGACGGGAGCCCCTTTCGGGACCCCCGCCCTTCGCGGTGGTACTGGTGCTTACCAGGACGACTTGGTCACACCGGGCAGCTCGCCACGGTGGGCCATGTCACGGAAGCGGACGCGCGAGACGCCGAACTTCGTGAGGACACCACGGGGGCGGCCGTCGATGACGTCGCGGCTGCGCACACGCGCGGGCGAGGCGTTGCGGGGCAGCTTCTGCAGGCCCACGCGGGCGGCCTCGCGGGCCTCGTCGGTCGCGTTGGGGTCGACCAGGGTCTTCTTCAGCTCGGCGCGCTTCGCGGCGTAGCGCTCGACGACGACCTTGCGCTGCTCGTTGCGCGCGATCTTGCTCTTCTTAGCCATGTGCTTAGCGCTCCTCTCGGAAGTCGACGTGCTTGCGGACCACAGGGTCGTACTTCTTGAGCACGATGCGGTCGGGGTTGTTGCGGCGGTTCTTGCGCGTCACGTAGGTGTACCCCGTGCCGGCGGTCGAACGCAGCTTGATGATCGGACGGACGTCCTGAGCCTTCTTCGCCATTACAGCTTCACGCCCTTCGCCTGCAGGTCACGGACGACGGCTTCGATACCGCGCGCGTCGATGACCTTGATGCCCTTCGCCGAAACGTTGAGCTTGATGTTGCGACCCAGCGACGGAACGAAGTAGGTCTTCTTCTGCACGTTCGGGTCGAAGCGGCGCTTCGTCCGGCGGTGCGAGTGCGAGATGTTGTGACCGAAGCCGGGAACCGCTCCAGTCACCTGGCACACTGCTGCCATGGTGATGTCTCCTTCTGTACCGTGACACCGGACGGTGCCACCCAAGATCCCTTGTCTGCACCCCGTCTGAGCACGACGGAGAGCCGGGATCAGGAGGAGGGGTGCGAACTGCGTGCTGGAGTGCGCGCAGACAAGGGGTCAGTCTAGCACGAACGGCGTGTCGCCTTGACGGACGCAGCCTTTCAGCGCTGAGAGGCCCTGAGCTGGTCGAAGGGTCACTTCGACTCCCGGTGACTTCGACAGGCTCAGCCACCTCCGGTGCACCCGCGCCGACCGCGGGTCCCTGCACCGTGGAGGTCCCTGAGCCCGTCGAAGGGACCGGGACCGTCACTCCCCCGCCGCCTCCGCGGCACCGCGGCCCCAGCGGAACGTCGACACCGTGGCATCCCCCTCGATCCAGAAGCGCCACGGGAACGCGGCGGTGCCGGCGACACCCGCCACCCCGACGCGGGGGCCGGTCGCGATCGCATCGACCGGTTCATCCGGCCACCGCAGCCGCGCGCGAGCACCGGCGCGGATCTCACCGGTCACCGCATCGATCCCGTCATGCTGCGGATGCCGCAGGCCCACCGCATCGCCCAGACGGCCGGGACCCCGGGCGAGGTCGCGCGCGGCGCGCACGACGCCCCGGCGCTCGACACGACGCCTCTCGGCGACCGGAGCCCCCTCGACGACCTCGCCGCCGCGCAGCAGCACACCACCGGCGACGCCCTCGGGTCCGCAGACGACGTTGACGCAGGAATGGATGCCGTGGCTCAGGTAGACGTACAGATGACCGGGCTCGCCCCACATCGTGGCGTTACGGGCGGTCGGCCCCATCCGCGCGTGCGAACCCGGATCGGGCCGCTCCCCCGTGCCGAGTCCGTGATACGCCTCGACCTCGGTGAGGCGGACGGCGACCCGCTCGCCCTCGACCTCGGTCTCGAGCACCGCACCGAGGAGCAGCGGAGCGACCTCGACCGGGAGCCCCGCGAGCTCGTCGCGCGTCGCGAACCGCGTCATCCGGGCGGGACCTGGCACCACGAGATGTCGAAGCCCTGGAGGGCGACGAGCTGCTGACCGGTGTCGATCTCGACGAGGTGCGTCTGCAGCTTTCCGGGGAGGGGCAGCTGGTAGCGGTCGAAGGGGTTGTTCACGGCGCCGGGGGCGACCAGGACCGCGGCGTACCGCCCGCTCGGCGAGACGCACGTCTGCAGGACCGTGTCGGTTCCCGGCACGTCGAGGAGCTGGCGCACCGTCCCGTCGCTGCTGACGTGCCCGACGATGGTCGAGCGGTAGGCGCCGTCCGACCCGATGTCCGCGAACGACCGCACGGTTCCCGCGTCGAGACCGGGGACGGGCGTCGCGCGGCCCGTTCTGCCCGGAGGGTCGACCGGGTCGACGAGGGCTTCCTCCGAGCCGTCCGTGAGGTTGATCTCGCGCACTCCTTCGAGGCGTTCGACGATCGCCACCGACGACCCGCGCGCGATGCCGTCGATGGCCACCGCGCTGCCCAGCGGCGCAGCGTTCCCGCCCACCGCGTCGGTCAGGAGGAGCCGCGAGTCGAACGTCAGCACGAGCATGCTGTCGGTGTCGGGCACGAAACGCCAGTCGGCGATGCGCACGTCACCCCCGTTGAGACCGACCTCGACCGGGGCGTCCTCGGTCGCGGCCGAGGCCGTGAAGAGCCGACTCTCGCGTCCGCCCGCGGCGCCGAGAGTGGCATCCGAGAAGGTGAACCCGAAGCGCTCTCCGCGATCCGCCGACTGCAGGTTCGAGACGAAGCCGGGGCCGGGCAGGGTCACGTCGCGCGGGTTCTTCCCGTCGAGATCGGTCACGATCACGCGAGCGGTGTCGTTGTCGCGTGTGGAGATGACGAGGTGGTTCGCCGTCGTCCGGAAGTCCTCGATGTGCGGATCGGTGAACACCGGAAGCCCGGTCTTGCCCTCGAGGTCGGTGCGGAAGATCGTGTCGCCCTCGGGCGTCCCGCGCTGCATCAGGTAGGCCTGCAGGGCCGGCGTTCGGAACGTCTCGGTGAGGGTCGCTCCCGGCCCCGCGCCGAGACCCTTCACGTCGTTCACGGTGACGCGGTAGTCGGAGTCGTCGCGCAGCGGCAGCGTGAAGCGGATGCCGACGCTGCGCCCCGAGGTGTCGACGGTAAACGGCGTCGCCGGCTCCACCTCGACCTGCGAGGGATCCACTTTCTCGAGCGACTGGGTCGTGGTGAGGATGACGCGGGATCCGGATGCCGCGATGCCGGCGGCCGGATCGACCTGCACGTCCGTGACGCGGGGTCCCTGCGCGACGGCGACGACGCCGCCCACCCCGCCCACGAGCACGAGGGTCAGCAGCACCACGCCGAACGCGGCGAGGTAACCGCGACCCTGGCGTCGGCGCGCCCGCGCGCGACGAGAGTCCGCGCCGCCCCGGCGCCGGGTGTCAGTACTCATAGGGGTCCGCCGGCTCGTCGATCGCGGCCACCTGGTCGGCGTGCACCTCGAGCTTGCCGTCACCGCTCGAACGCACCGTCCCGGTCACCGTCACCCACTGCCCGCTCGCCGGGGCGTCCCCGGTCGCCGCGATCGGCAGACGCGCGGTCTGGGCGTCGATGACGCAGTGCGTGATGACGAGTCGCGTGAGGTCGAAGCTCGCCCCGTCACCGCCGGGGGTGATGAAGCCGGTCAGGGTGACGGGTTTGCCGTCGAAGGTCTCGGGATTCGTCGCGTGGGCGAAGACCGCCGACCAGTCGCCGACGCCGAACTTCGAGGTGTCGCCGGACGCGGCCAGGGTGATCACGTCGGAACCGGCGAACAGGGGCGCCGCCCCCACGTCTCGCGAGACCGCGAGCTCGGTCGAGAGCGAGGCCGCGGGCGTGAGCAGCACGGCGACGACGGCGGTCGAGGCCAGCACGCCCCCGGTGAACGCGGCGATTCCCGCCGGCGTCAGGCGTGGACGGGCCGCGAGGTGCTCGTGCGCGGCGTGGTCGTGGGCGTCGGCCGGGTCGGAGTGCTCGTGGTCGGCGTGGGCGAAGGCTTCGCGGCGCGCCGAGGCGGCCGCGGGAGCGTGACCGTGCTCGTGGTCGTGCCCGTGATCGGCCTCGGCCCCGAGCGGGAGGGCGAACGACGCGATCGCGCCGATCAGCGCGACGACCGACATCCCGACGGCGAACCAGGCGGAGTCGGGGTTGATGTAGAGCGACATCCGCCCCGTGAGCCACAGCGTGATCGTCGTGATCGACAGGCAGGCCGTGAGACCCACTCCCAGCCAGCGTGTCGCGAGGGCACCGGTCTTAGACAAGGAGATTCACCACCGTTCCGAGCGAGAACGCGAAGAGCACGACGACCACCGTCATCCCCACCAGGACGCGCGTCGAGAAGGTGGTGCGCAGCAGCGCCATCATCTTGAGGTCGATGATCGGCCCCACGACGAGGAAGGCCACGATCGAGCCCGGTGTGAACGTCGAGGCGAATGACAGCGCGAAGAACGCGTCGACGTTCGAGCACAACGACACGACGATCGCCAGCGCCATCATCGCGGCGATCGACAGGGCCGGGTCGGAACCGATCGCCAGCAGAGCGCTCCGGGGGACGAGCACCTGGACC
Organism: Microbacterium sp. NPDC086615; assembly: GCF_040686055.1. NCBI lineage: Bacteria > Bacillati > Actinomycetota > Actinomycetes > Micrococcales > Microbacteriaceae > Microbacterium > Microbacterium sp. NPDC086615. The sequence continues at coordinate 105,322 of NZ_JBFBJJ010000003.1, read as the reverse complement.
GCGCCCGCCAGCAACGAGCCGATGATGAGGGCCGGCATCACCGACCGCAGCTCGACGACGAACTGCGCGAGCGTGCGCCTCCCGCGGTCGCCGCGCTCCTGCACGACGATCTCGCACGTTTCGAGGAAGCGCTCGGTGAGCAGCTTGTCGGGATCGGGATGCCGGCTGTACAGCCAGCCGATCAGGTTCGCGACGAGGAACCCGCCGATCAGGCGCGCGACGAGGATGCCGTCGCTGAAGCCGAACGCCGCGTGCGTGCTGATGATCACGATCGGGTTCACGATCGGAGCGGCGACGAGGAACGTCAGGGTGTCGGAAACGCCGAAGCCGCGCATGAGCAGCCCCCGCGCGAAGGGCACGTTGCCGCACTCACAGACGGGGATGAACATGCCCAGCAGCGACAGCACCGCTCGGCGCGCCCACGGCGCGCGCGGCATCCATCTCTCGATCGTCCCTGGCGGTACCCACACCTGCACGATGATCGACAGCACCACGCCGAGCACGACGAAGGGCAGCGACTCGATCAGCACGCTGAGGGCGAGGGTCAGCCCGTCCTGCGCGCGCGTGGGCAGCGGCTGCGCGAAGAAAGTCGGTGCGAACGCGTCGATGAGGAACAGCGCCGCGATGACCACGACACCCAGGCCGAGGGCGACGAGGGTGCGGGAGGCGCCGGTGCGCTGCGGCGACGGCGTCGCGGTGCGACTAGTCGTCGCCACGCTCGCGGGCGCGCGCCTGCGCGCAGTCGGCGCAGATGCCGAAGATGTCGACCACGTGCTCGGCCTCGGTGAAGCCGTGCTGCGCGGCGGTGCGCTGGGCCCACTCCTCGACGGCGTCGGCCTCGATCTCGACCGCGACGCCGCACGAGCGGCAGATCAGGTGGTGGTGGTGTCCGCGGGTCTCGCACGCGCGGAAGAGGTTCTCGCCCTCGGGGCTCTGCAGCGAGTCGGCGTCGCCCTGGGCCGCGAGTCCGGCGAGCGCCCGGTACACGGTGGCCAGGCCGATGCCGGTGTTCTCGTCGCGCAGCGTCGCGTGCAGCGTCTGGGCGCTGACGAAGCCTCCCGCACCGGCGAGGGCTTCGCGCACCCGCTCTCGCTGCCACGTGTTGCGCTGGACCATGGCCCCGAGTTTAGCCAGGTCGTCGGTGAATCGGCTGGGCGCCTACACGGCCCTGGTGGTGCGATCGCGGCGCGCGCCGATGACCCGGCACACGAGGTAGATCGCGAACGAGATGGTCGTGATGTAGGGGCTCACCGGCAGGGTTCCCGCCACCGCGAGGAGGACGCCGCCCACCGCGGACACGAAGCCGAACAGCGCTGCCAGCAGCGGCACCGAGAGGGGGCCGGACGACACGCGCATCGCGGCAGCGGCCGGGGTGACGAGCAACGCCATCACGAGCAGGGCGCCGATGATGTGCACGGCGACGGCGACGATGAGCCCGAGCAGCAGCATGAACACCAACGACACTGCGGTGGTGTTCACCCCGCGGGCGGCAGCGGACTGCGGGTCGAGGGAATCGAAGCGCAACGGACGCCAGACCAGCAGCAGCGCGACCAGCACGATCGCCCCGATCGCCACGAGCCACCCGAGCTGTCCGCTCTGGACGGAGACGATCTGCCCGGTCAGCAGGCTGAACCGCGTGGCGCTGCGTCCGTTGTAGAGCGACAGGCACAGGATGCCGACACCCAGGCCGAACGGCATGAGCACGCCGATGATCGAGTTCCGGTCGCGCGCACGGGCACCCAGCACGCCGATCAGCGCCGCGGCGATCAGAGAGCCGACGATCGAGCCGGAGACCACATCGACGCCGATCAGCAGAGCGACGGCCGCCCCCGCGAACGAGAGCTCGCTGATGCCGTGGACGGCGAAGGCCATGTCGCGCTGCATGACGAAGACCCCGATGAGTCCGCCGACGAGGCCGAGGACGGCCCCCGCGTAGACGGAGTTCTGCACCAGCTCGAGGATCTCGCCGTACTGGCTTACCCCGCCGAAGAGGGCGTTGCCGACGTCCGACCAGTTCATGCGTCGTCCTCGTCGTGGTGATGGTGGTGGGCCTCATCGGCATCCGGAGCTCCGACGACGATGAGCTGCCCGCCGGCGCGCACCACGAAGACGGGGGCACCGTAGAGGGCCGACAGGGTCTCGGTGGTGAGCACCTCGTCGGGGGTGCCGAGGGTGAAGCGGCCGTTCGCGATGTAGAGGATGCGATCGACGCGCGAGAGCACAGGGTTGATGTCGTGGGTGACCAGCAGCACGGCGGCATCGCGCTCGCGGCGGTGCCGGTCGATGAGGCGGACGACGGCCTGTTGGTTCGCGAGGTCGAGGCTGGTGAGCGGCTCGTCGCAGAGCAGGAGAGCGGGATCATCGGCGAGCGCCTGGCCCACGCGGAGTCGCTGCTGCTCGCCGCCCGACAGCAGACCGACGGGGCGGTCGCCGAAGGCGGTGGCTCCCACGGCGTCGAGGAGTTCGTCGATGCGCGCGCGGTCCTTCTTGCGCGAGAGCGGCAGGCCGAAGCGATGGCCGTCGACCCCGAGACCCACGATGTCGCGCCCGCGCAGAGGCGTCTCGCGCGGCAGGGGTCGCTGCTGCGGGATGTAGCCGATGCGGCGGTTTCCGGCGCGGCGCACCGGTTCGCCGAGCGCCTCGATGGATCCCTCGCTCAACCGCTCGAGGCCGAGGATCGCGCGAAGCAGCGTGGTCTTGCCCGAGCCGCTCGGCCCGAGCACGGCGACGAGCTCGCCGGGCTCGACCTCGAGGTCGAGCCCGGCCCACAGCTCACGGCCGCCTCTCTCGAGGGCGGCGCCGCGGATGCGCAGCGGTGCCGCTGCGCTCACGCCGCGAGCGCGTCGCTCAGGGCCGTGATGTTGCTCTGCATCCACGAGATGTAAGTCTGACCCTCGGGGAGCGTTTCCGTGAACTCGATCACGGGGATGTTCTTGGCCTTGGCTTCGTCCTGGACCTTCGTGACCTCGGCGCCACCGGTCTGCGGGTTCACGATCATGACCTTGATCTGGCCGGAGTCGAGGAGCTGCAGCGACTCGAGCAGGGTCGCGGGCGGCACGTCCTGCCCCTCTTCGACCGACTCGCTGAATTCGTTCGGCGTGGCGTTGTCGAGACCGGCCGCCGTGGTCAGGTACACGGGCACCGGCTCGGTCACGAAGATCTTCGCTCCGGCATCCTTCGCCTTGATCGCGTCGAGCGAGTCCTCGAGACCGGCGATCTGCTGGGTGAAGGCCTCGGCGTTGGCGGTGAAGTCCGCCGAGTGCTCGGGCGACAGCTTGCCGAGCTCCTCGGCGATCGCCTCGGTGAGGCCTTCGACCGTGTGCGGGTCGTACCAGACGTGCTCGTTGAAGCCCTCGATGTGGTCGTGGCCGTCGTCTTCGGCGTGGGTCTCGCCCTCGGCGTGCGCGTGGTCGTCGGCGCTCTCGCTCGGGGCTGGGCTCGCGTCATCGTGCGACTCGGCGCCGGGGTAGTCGTGGTTGAACTCGACCGCGGTGATGACGGGCGCCGCGGTGCCGCTCGCCTGGATGAGGCCCTCCATGAAGGAGTCGTATCCCGCGCCGTTCTCGATCACGAGGCCGGCGTTCTTCAGCGTCAGCTGGTCTTGCGCGCTCGCCTCGTACTCGTGCGGGTCCTGCGTCGGCGAGGTGATGATCGAGGTCACGTCGACGAAGTCGCCGCCGACCGCCTCGGCGATCGAGCCGTAGACGTCGGTGGATGCCACGACGGTCACCTTGCCGTCGGCACTCGCGGTCGAGCCGGCCGAGGGAGACGCGCCGGCGCAGCCGGCGAGGGCGAGCACGGAGGCCGCGCCGAGGGCGAGGGGGGCGAGCAGGCGTCGGGTCATGGCATCCACTCTAAAGCGAGTGATAACCGTTCTCAAACTCAGCTCGGAGGCCATAAGAGCTTCCCAGGATGAGGCGCCGGGCGGGCCAGCGCTGCCGCGGCCGCTCGCACACCCCTATAAACGCTCTCCGCTCACAGAAACACGCTGTGCACGCGTTTCCGTGAGCGGAGAGCGTTTATGGGGGGCAAGATCCGCACGACGGCACGGGCGCGCCGGGCACCCCGCTCGCGGGCGGACCGAGACGTGCAAGCGGGCACGACCCGGCTCGGTTCAACGCCGCAGGATGCGGTGCGCGAGCGCGTTGCCGACCAGCTGACCCGCCTGCACGATCACCACGATGATCGCGACCGTGACCCACGTCGCTTGAGCGTTGAACTGCTGGTAGCCGTAGATGATCGCGAAGTTGCCGAGTCCGCCGCCGCCGATGTAGCCCGCCATCGCCGACATGTCGACGACGGCGATGAACATGAACGTGTAGCCGAGGATGAGCGGCGCGAGCGCCTCGGGGATCACCACGCCGAAGAGCACGCCGATGCGGCGCGCGCCCACGGCCCGCGCGGCCTCGACGGTGCCGGGATCGACCGCGACGAGGTTCTGCTCGACGACGCGGGCGATCACGACGGTCGCCATGATCGTGATCGGCACGATCGCGGCATCCGTCCCCAGGGTCGTCCCCGTCACCGCGCGCGTGACCGGGGCCACGGCGGTGAGGAAGATGATGAACGGGATGGGGCGGATGAGGTTGATCACGAGGTTCGCGACGAAGAAGACGACACGGTTCTCGAACAGGTTGCCGGGGCGGGTGGCGTAGAGCAGGGCGCCGATGGCGAGTCCCGCGATGCCCGAGATGAGCAGCGACACCGCGACCATGTAGACGGTCTCGCCGATCGACTGCAGCAGCACCGGCGTCAGGGTGTCCCACTTGTTCATGCGCGGGCCTCCTCGGCGTTCGGCACCACGACGTCGGTGTGGGAGCGGAGCTCGGTGACGATGGCATCCAGGCTGTCGGTGTGCACGCGGTAGGTCAGGGTGCCGAGCTGCTTGCCGAGCACGTCGGTGACGCCGCCGTAGACCACGGAGTGGCGCGCGCCGTGGCGGTGGAACACCTCGGACACGTCTTCGCTGGTGAACTCGTTGACCTCGACGCTGATCAGGTCTCCGCCGCCCGCGGCGAGCGCCGCCAGCGCCTCGCCCGACGGCACGCCCTGCGTCACCGCGGCGACGAAGCGTTTGGTCAGCTCCGCCCGCGGGTGCGCGAAGACGCGGTACGTGTCGCCGCTGTCGACCACGCGTCCGCCGTCCATGACGATGACCTGGTCGCACAGCTCGTGCACGATCGAGATCTGGTGCGTGATGACCACGATCGTGATGCCCAGGCGCCGGTTGATCTCGCGCAGCAGGTCGAGCATCTCGGCCGTGGTCTGCGGATCGAGGGCGCTCGTCGCCTCGTCGGCGAGGAGGATCCGCGGATTCGTCGCGATCGCGCGCGCGATGCCGACGCGCTGCTTCTGCCCGCCCGACAGGCGCCGGGGGTACTGCTTCGCCTTGTCGCCGATGCCGACGAAGTCGAGCAGCTCGGCGACGCGCTTGTCGCGGTCGGCCTTCTTCCACCCCGCGACCTTGAGCGGGTAGGCGACATTGGCCGCGACCGTGCGCGAGGAGAACAGGTTGAACTGCTGGAAGATCATGCCGACGCGGCGCCGCAGGTCGCGCAGCGTCGCCTCGCTGGCATCCCCCACGTTCACCCCCAGCACCTCGACGGTTCCCGAGGTGGGCTTCTCGAGGCCGTTCAGCAGGCGCACCAGAGTGGACTTGCCGGCGCCGGAGTAGCCGATGACGCCGACGATCGACCCCTCCTCCACGCTCACCGAGACGTCGTCGACGGCGGTCGTGGAGGAGCGGCGATCGGTGCGGAAGCTCTTCGTGACGCCCCGCAGCTCGATGACCGACGTCATCCCTTCTGGGCCTTGAGGGCGTCTTCGAGGCTCGTCAGCTCGTCCTGCAGCTGCGCGGCGGTCCAGTCGGCCTTGAACTGCAGGTTGCCCTGGTTGAGCTCGGTGACCGCGGCCTCGACCTCGGGCGAGTGGTACGCCTCGACGAGCTTCGCCCAGCGCGGGTCGTCCTTCTTGTCGTCGCGTGTGACGAAGGCGTTGATGTAGGGCGCGAGCTGCGGGTTGTTCAGGTCTTCCTTGAAGATGATGAGCTCGTCACCGAGCCCGCCCTTCTGCGCCTGCGTGTTGTTGACGATCGCGGCCTGGGCGCTGCCGTCCTTGAGCGCGGTGACGGTCTGGTTCGTGTCGACGGGCAGCAGCTCGACCTTGGAGGTGACGATGTCGGCCGGGGTCGACAGGGCGGTCCCGCCGTCCTTGAGCGTGAGCAGCCCCGCCGTCTGCAGGTTGAGGAGGCCCCGGGCGAGGTTGGTCGGGTTGTTCGGGATCGCGACCTTCGCACCCTCGGGCAGGTCTTTGACGTCTTTGTACTGCTCCGAGTACAGAGCGAGCGGATACACGGCGGTGGCGCCGACCGGCACGAGCGTGCCGTTGTTCTCGACGTTGAACTGCGACAGGTAGATGAGGTGCTGGAAGAGGTTCACGTCGAGCTCGCCGTCCTGCACGCCCTGGTTGAGCTGCACGCCGTCGTTGATCGTGCGCACCTCGAGGTCGATGCCCTCGTCGGCGAGCTTCTGCTTCAGCACCGTCCAGTGCGCCTCATTTCCGTCGTCGGCACCGAGGACGATGCGGGACGAGTCGTCTCCGGATGCCGCTCCTCCGGCGCACCCGGTGAGGGCGAGGAGAAGGGCTGCGGTGGAAGCGCCGAGGATCGTGGCCAGGCGTGAGGTGGTGCGTGAAGTCATAGCTCTACGTAAACAAGCGCAGGACGGATACCAAAGTCGAACCGTTAGGACCCGTAACCAGTCGTCATCCGGGGTAATCGAATCGGCACCCCGGCCGCCCCTGTGGCAGGCCGAGGCCGATGGAACGGTCCGAGTGGCCGTGCGCGGGTATCCCGCTGCCCGGCGAGCACCTCGCCCCCGCCGAGATCGCACGATCCGCACGAGCGCACGCGCACCGGCCGCGCGCGAACGCGTGATCTCAACACGATCGTGTGATCTCGGGCACGCCGCGACACGGCATCCCCCGACGGCTCGAGGAGAACTCAGTCGAGCAGCAGCGCGGGCTCCTCCAAGACGGACGCCACGTCGGCGATGAACCGCGAGATCCCGTCGCCGTCGGCCACGCGGTGATCGAACGAGCCCGACACCGTGGTCACCCAGCGCGAGCGCACCTCGCCGTCGACGAGCCACGGCTTCTGCCGGATGGCACCCAGGGCGATGATGCCGGCCTCACCGGGGTTGATGATCGGGGTGCCGGCATCCACTCCGAAGACGCCGATGTTGATAGAACGGAGAATGACCGACACGGTGTTCTGGGCAACCGTTCAAGGCGTGGGTACCGTGGTCGCCGCGGTCGCCGCCGTGATCGCACGAGTTATCGCCGCCGGCCAGCTCCGACAACTGAGCGCTTCAAATAGGCTGCTCGCCGAGTCGAACATCGCTCTCACCCGTCCGTACGTCGTCGTCGACTACGAGTTCCGGCCCTCCGCGCTTCGCGGAGGGGGAACCGGCGGTACCTCCGTCTTCATGACAGTCCGCAACGGGTGGGCAAGTACGTCGATGCGGTCGCTCACAAGATCGCGGACCTGGAGAGAACCATCCGCAGGAAACAGTCGACAGTGAAAGACACACCAAGGATCAGCCCAGCTGCGACAAAACGTCCAGGGCGGACGTGGGAGCGGCGTCGAGTACTCCGAGGGAGGGATGGCGGTTCTCAGCCCTCCTGATCCATAGCCGAAGCGCTCACCCGAGATCGAAGAACGCGGCTCGCGGCAGCAGCTGCCGCGCTTCGAGGGACTCGCGGTCAGCACGGGTCAAACGCGCCGCGTCAGCGGCATCCGCCCAGTTAGCCCGGATCCTCTCGACCAGTCCGTCCACGATGTCGCGCGCCTCATGCGCACGCAGACCGTAGATCTCCGACTCAGCGATCAGCGCGCCGAAGTTCGAGACCCGCGCAGCGTCATCCCCTCGCCCGTAAGCCATCGCCTGAGCGAACGAGTCGCCGGACCTGTTTCCCGGCGCCAGGTCATACACGGGTGTGAGCTCGAGATGACTGCCGTCCCAAAACGCCGCATGGTTGCGGGCGTGATCGTCGTTGTTGCTGATGGCGATGTTGAACGCGATACGACGGAAGAGTTCCGGACCCGGTCGCGTCGCATCCGTCGCGTACTCACGCAAGACGTCGAGAATCTGCGGATACGAGACATAACGCGCATACATCTCATCCGTCTGCGCCATGGTGAGCCCGGACACCACGTGGCGTCGGCCGCCGTGCCCGTCGCGATCGAACCGCTTGACGAGAAGCACCTCCTTACCCAGGGACCGGACCACCTTGGTGGCGGGCACGTCCAATCCGGCCCGACGAGCGAGTTCCAACATCGCAGCCTCCGCGTTCACGACCGAGAAAACCCGATCGTCAGACGAAGAGAACTTGGCGAGCCACTCCTCGCCGTTTTCGTCGGTGAGTGATGCCTTGGGGCGTGCACCGCCGAGGCTCGTCCCGTGAATGAGGGCAGCATCCAGCGACGGGGAGAGGTCTTCGCCGTGGTCGAGGCGCTGAGCAGCGTCGTGCAGCTCATCGAGGGTGGCGGAATCATCGCGCGGAACGTACTCCTCACGCGACCGCTGGAAGTCGAGTGCCCCGAACCGGTTGGAGCTCGAATCGATCATGTAGTCGAGTTCCGACAACGAGTTCGGTGCGACCCCGCGCCGACGCTCGATGACGCCGCGCCCCCACCGATCGGGGCTGCCGTCGCGAAGGACACCGGCGATGGTCAGGCCTTCCCGCGGATCCTGCAGACCAGGAACGAGCGGAAGTTCCGGGGCGTAAAGACTGATCGCATCGGGTCGCCTCCGGTAGTTCGCGCCGTAGATGAACCGCAGGAGCGGACCATCCTGCTCGATGCGACCGGCGACGACGGGATCGGCGTGACCCGGAAGCCATGTCCACACGTACAACTCGTCAGAAGTCATCGTCCGCGACCTCGTTGAGCGGCCTCCGCACGCGTTGCGGGAGCAGCGCCAGCATCTCCTCGCCGCGACGGCGTCGTAAGGCGATCTCCGCGCGGTCCTCGAGACCGAAGAGCGGAATGCCCACGAGGTCGGCGAGATCGACCATCGTCCCGACGGCGGTCCCCGGGCTCCCCGCCTCCGCCGCAGCGACAGTGCGGTCGGAGACATTGGCACGCGCAGCCAATTCGGCGAGGCTCCACCCGCGGTCGATCCGCCCCTGACGGATCACCTGGCCCCACACCGCCAGCGCGTCTCGCACGTGTGGTCGAAGGGGAACCGTGCGCTTCGCCATGACTGACCTCATTAAAGTGAGTATTAAACGCTTTAATACGAACTTTATTGTAGGACCAGATCAGATTCCAGTCTCGTTTGCACATCACGCGACCGGGCCACGCCGTGCTCGACGCGGAGGAACTGCCGGGGCCCGGCCCGATCCGAGCCTCAGTCGAGCAGCAGCGCCGGCTCCTCCAGAACGGATGCCACATCCGCGATGAACCGCGAGATCCCGTCGCCGTCGACCACGCGGTGATCGAACGAGCCCGACACCGTGGTCACCCAGCGGGGGCGTACCTCGCCGTCGACGACCCACGGCTTCTGTCGGATCGCGCCGAGGGCGATGATGCCGGCCTCGCCGGGGTTGAGGATCGGGGTGCCGGCATCCACTCCGAACACGCCGATGTTCGTGATCGTGAAGGTGCCGCCGACCTGATCGGCGGGGCTCGTCTTGCCTTCGCGGGCCGTCAGGGTGAGGTTCTCGAGCGCCTTCGCGAGCTCGCGGGTGTTCATCGCCTGCGCGTCCTTGATGTTCGGCACGAGGAGGCCGCGGGGGGTGGCGGCAGCGATGCCGAGGTTGACGTAGTGGCGCACCGAGATCTGCGCGCCGTCCTCGGTGTCGACCCAGGCGGCGTTGATCATCGGCGTGCGGCGCAGAGCCCAGATCACCGCGCGGGCCATGATCAGCAGCGGCGAGATCTTCACGTCGGCGAAGTCTGGCGAGGCCTTGAGACGCTTGACGAGCTCCATCGTGCGCGAGGCGTCGACATCGACCCACACCGACACGTGCGGGGCCGAGTACGCGCTCGAGGTCATCGCGTTCGCGGTGGCTTTGCGGACGCCGCGGACGGGGATCGACTCCTCGCGGGCATCGGCGGCGGGGACGGATGCCACGGGCGCGGGCGCCGCGGGAGCGGGGACCGGGATCGTCTCCTCACGCACCTCTCCCCACGCGGGCGTCTCGATGTTGCGGAAGACGCTCGCCTGCTCGGCGTGCTTCACGACGTCGTCGCGCGTCACCTCGCCGGCGGGACCGCTCGGCGTCACGGCCGAGAGGTCGACGCCGAGGTCGCGCGCGAGCTTGCGGATCGGGGGCTTGGCGACCACTCCGACGGATGCCTTCACCGGACGTTCGGCGGGCTTGCGCCGGCGTGACGACACCGCGCCACCCGTGCCGTATCCCACGAGCACGGCCCCGCCGGGGTCGCTGGGCTCGGGAACGGTGACGGGCTCCGCGGGCGTCGGGGTGCCGGCATCCGTCGATCCGATCGTGATGATCGGGGCACCGACCTCGACCGTGGCCCCCTCGGAGGCGAGGAGCTCGCCGACCGTGCCCGCGTAGGGCGAGGGCAACTCGACGAGCGACTTCGCCGTCTCGATCTCGACGATCACGTCGTTGACCGCGACGGTGTCGCCGGGGGCGACGCGCCACTGCACGATCTCGGCCTCGGTGAGGCCCTCTCCGACGTCGGGGAGAACGAAGGTCTGCTCGGTCACGGTGTGTCCTTTGCTCGGGAGCCAGCTTGCCACCGGCGGTGCCGCAACGGAATGATCCGGCGGCGGGAGGGCCTCACGGCCGGGAGGGTGTCAGTAAGCGAGAGACCGGTCGACGGCCTCGAGGATGCGGTCGGCGTCGGGCAGGTAGGTGCCCTCGAGCTTCGCGGGCGGGAAGGGCACATCGAAGCCCGACACGCGCAGCACGGGCGCCTCGAGCGCGAAGAACGCCTTCTCCATCACGGTCGCGGCGATCTCGGAACCGAGCGAGGTGAAGCCCGGCGCCTCTTGCGCGTAGACCATGCGGCCCGTGCGGCGGATCGAATCGAGCAGAGGACCGTAGTCGACGGGAGACAGCGAACGCAGGTCGATGACCTCGCAGCTCGTGCCCTCGCTCTCGGCGAGCGCGGCCGCCTGCAGGAGGGTCGTGACCATGGCGCCGTGGCCCACGAGGGTCACGTCGGTGCCGCGCCGGACGATGCGGCTCGCGTGCAGCGGCAGGGCGGGGGCGTCGAGGTCGACCTCGCCCTTCTGCCAGTACTTCGCCTTCGGCTCGAGGAAGATGACCGGATCGGGCGAGGCGATGGCCTGCTGCATCATCCAGTACGCGTCGTTCGCGTTCGAGGGGCTGACCACGCGCAGACCGGCCGTGTGCGTGAAGTACGCCTCGGGGCTCTCCTGGTGGTGCTCGACCGCGCCGATGTGCCCGCCGTACGGGATGCGGATGACGACGGGCATGCGCACGCCACCCTCGTGACGGTTCGTGATCTTCGCGAGCTGCGAGGTGATCTGGTCGAAGGCCGGGAAGACGAAGCCGTCGAACTGGATCTCGAGCACGGGCTTGAACCCGCCCATCGCGAGGCCGATCGCGGTCCCGACGATGCCGGACTCGGCGAGGGGCGAGTCGATGACGCGGCGGGGTCCGAAGTCCTTCTGCAGACCCTCGGTCACGCGGAAGACGCCGCCGAGCGGGCCGATGTCCTCGCCCATGAGCAGGACGCGGTCGTCGGTCTCGAGCGCGCGGCGGAGACCCGCGTTCAGCGCGCGGCTGATCGGCATGTTCTCGGTCACTGCGCGCCCCCTTCCATCGACGCCTCGTAGTCGTCGAGCCAGCGCTGCTCCTCCTGGATCAGCGCGTGCGCCTCGGAGTACACGCTCTCGAACATGTGCGCGCGGGGGATCGTGCCGAGCTCGTTCGTGCGCACACGCACGTCGTCGGCGAGCGCGGCACCCTCGGCATCCGCGTCGTCGAAGAACTGCTGCGACGCACCGCGGGCCTCGAGGAACGCGCGCATGCGGGCGATCGGATCGCGACGGCCCCACGACTGCTCCTCGTCGGAGGTCCGGTACTTGGTCGGGTCGTCGCTCGTGGTGTGCGCGCCCATGCGGTACGTCATCGCCTCGATCGCGCGGGGGCCGCCGCCGGCACGGGCCTCGTCGAGGGCGAGCTTCGACACGGCGTAGCTGGCGAGCACGTCGTTGCCGTCGACCTGGACGCTCGGGATGCCGTATCCCTCACCGCGCTTGTACAGCGGCGAGCGCGACTGCGTGGCGACCGGGACGGAGATGGCCCACTGGTTGTTCTGGAGGAAGAAGACCTCGGGGGTCTGGAAGCTCGCGGCGAAGACCATGGCCTCGTGCACGTCGCCCTGGCTGGACGCGCCGTCGCCGTAGTAGACGATGACCGCTTCGTCGCGCTCGGGGTCTCCGGTGCCGCACTTTCCGTCGAACACCAGCCCCATGCCGAGGCCCGTCGCGTGCAGCGTCTGCGCACCGAGCACGAGCGTGTAGATGTGGGTGTTGCCGTTCTTGGGGTCGGACGGATCCCAGCCGCCGTGCGTGAGGCCGCGCATCAGTCGGATGATGTCGAGCGGGTCGACGCCACGGATGCGGGTGACCACGTGCTCGCGGTACGAGGGGAAGATGTGGTCCTGCGTGCGAGCCGCACGCGCGGAGCCGACCTGGGCGGCCTCCTGACCGAAGGACGGCGGCCACAGGGCGAGCTGGCCCTGGCGCTGCAGGTTGGTGGCCTGCACGTCGAACGCGCGGATCGAGACCATGTCGCGGTAGAACGTCTCGATTTCGGCGTCGGTCAGCGCGTCGATGAGCGGCAGGTAGCGCTCGGCCGCGGGCGTGGGCGCCATCGTGCCGTCGGCTGCCAGAACGCGCACGAGAGCGGGGTCGTCGAGCGGGGTCATGCTCCCACGCTAATGCTCGCCCTATGCCGGGGACCGCATGAGGTGAACAATGGATGCCGGGATTCGGCATCCATCATCCACAAAGCGGCGCGGTCGTGGGCCCGGTCCCTTCGACAAGCTCAGGGACCTCCCGCGGACCGCCGGAGCCCCCGCGTCGCCTCTACGAGCTCGGGGACGCGGACCTTCCGCGAGGTGGCTGAGCTTGTCGAAGCCACCGGAGCACCGCGGGTACCGGGCCCTTCGACAAGCTCAGGGACCTGTGCCGCCGGGGGGTCAGCGCGGAGCCGTGGCGGCTGCCACCTCGACGATGCGGTCGAGCGACTCCTCTTCGCCGATCGAGATCCGCACGCCGTCGCCGGCGAAGGGACGCACCACGAGACCGGCCTCCTCGAACGCCGTGGCGACCTCGAGCGCGCGGTCTCCCGCGGGGAGCCACACGAAGTTGCCCTGGGCGTCGGGCACCGGCCACCCGGCATCGCGGAGGCGGGCGACGAGACGGTCGCGGCGCTCGGCGATGACGCGGACGCGCTCCAGGAGCTCGGACTCGGCGGCGAGGCTCGCGAGCGCGGCCTCTTCGGCCGCGGCCGTGACCGACAGCGGGATCGCGGTGCTGCGCGCGGCGTCGAGAACCCGCGTGTGCCCGATCGCGTAGCCGACGCGGAGGCCCGCCAGACCGTAGGCCTTGCTGAAGGTGCGGAGCACGACGATGTTCGGTCGGGCGATGATCGCGCGCACGCGGTCGCCCTCGACCGAGGAGGGGTCGGTCACGAACTCGGCGTACGCCTCGTCGAGCACGATCAGCACATCGGCGGGCACGGCCTCGACGAACGCGGCGAAGTCGTCGTGGGTGACGGTGGGGCCCGTGGGGTTGTTCGGGCTGCACACGATGACCAGGCGCGTGCGCTCGGTGATGGCCGCGGCCATCGCGGGCAGGTCGTGGCGGAAGTCCTCGGTCAAGGGCACCTGCACGCTCGTGGCTCCGGCGACGGCGACGAGCGAGGGGTAGGCCTCGAACGAGCGCCAGGCGTAAACGACCTCGTCGCCCGGTCCCGAGGTCGCGAGAAGCAGCTGCGCGAGCAGAGACACGCTACCGGCACCGATGTGCACGTCGTCGGGCGAGACGCCGTGGCGCGCGGCGAGACGTTCGCGGAGGCGGGCGGCCGTGGCATCCGGATACCGGTTGATGCCGGACGCCCCCTGGATGGCCTCGAGAACACCGGGGAGCGGGTCGAAGGGGTTCTCGTTGCTCGACAGCTTGAACGCGTCGGCGCTGGCCTGACGGCCCTGACGGTACGCCGGCAGGGCGGCGATCTCGGGGCGGATTCGGGGGAGGACCGGCTCTTCACTCACCCCGCGAGCCTAATCGCGGGGGCCTGTCGCGCGTCAGTCCCCCGTGGCATCCGCCGCAAGCCCCTGACGAGAGGTGACGCCCCGTGCCAGGGTGGGGGCATGCGCTTCGTCGTCCGCGTCGCCGTCAACGCCTTCGCCATCTGGATCGTCACGCTGCTGCCCGCCCTGCAGGTGCGGCTGATCCCCTTCGCGCCCGGAGAGTGGCTGCAGGTCGCCCTCACCCTGCTGCTCGTGGGGCTCATCTTCGCCCTGGTGAACACGATCGTCGGGACCGTCGTCAAGATCGTCGCGATCCCGCTGTACATCCTCACGCTCGGGCTCATCTCGCTCGTGATCAACGGCTTCCTGCTGTGGCTGACCGCCGTCATCACCGCGAACTGGAACTGGGGTCTGCGCACGGGCGAGTTCTGGTTGACGGTCGTGGCGGCACTGCTGATCGGCATCATCAACGCCGTGCTCGGCGGCATCCTGCGTCCGCGTCGAGACGAACGTTCACGACGCTGACGCGGTGAGTCCGCCTCGCACCGCCGAGGTCCCTGAGCCCGTCGAAGGGACCGGGACGCGAATCCCCCGGAGGCTTCGACGAGCTCAGCCTCCCCCGGAGGAATCGGCGCGTGCGGTCGCGGCGCTTCAGCGCCATGATGGAGGGATGACCGCGAGTGCCGACGCGCCCTTCCGCGTCGTGTTCGTGTGCAGCGGCAACATCTGTCGCTCCCCCATGGCCGATGTGGTCTTCCGTCATCTCGCCGATTCCTCGGGCCTCGGCCCGCGTGTCGCCTCGTCGTCGGCCGGTACCGGCGACTGGCACGTCGGCGAACGCGCCGACCACCGCACCCTCGCAGCTCTGGAGCGTCTGGGGTACGACGGCGCGGCGCATCGCGCGCGGCAGTTCCAGTACGCCGATTTCGAGCGCAACGACCTGGTCGTCGCGCTCGACCGCAGCCACGAACGCGTCCTGCGCGGCTGGGCCCGCGACGACGACGCCGCCGACAAGATCGCCCTGCTGCAGTCGTTCGTTCCGGATGCCGAGACCCTCGACGTCCCCGACCCGTACTACGCCGGCCCCCCGATGTTCGACGAGGTGCTCGGTATGATCGAGAGTGCCTGCCGCGCCCTGTTCCGGCAGCTCGAGCCCGCCATCCGTTCCGCGGGCTGACCCCTTCGCGCGACCCCCGGGAGACCCGTGTCCGCTCTGCCTCCGCAGCCCCTCAGCCCGCTCGACGGCCGGTACTTCGGCACCGTCGCAGAAATCGGCGACTATCTGTCGGAGGCGGGCCTGAACCGCGCCCGCGTCGAGGTCGAGGTCGAGTGGCTCCTGGCCCTCACCGACCGTTCGCTGTTCGGTACCTCGCCGGTGTCCGACGCCGACCGGGCGAAGCTCCGTGCCCTGTACGAGGAGTTCGGCGCCGACGAGATCGCCTGGCTCAAAGAGAAAGAGGCGGTGACGCGCCACGACGTCAAGGCCGTCGAGTACCTCGTGCGCGACCGCCTCGACAGCCTCGGACTCACCGCCCTGGCCGAGCTCACGCACTTCGCGTGCACGAGCGAAGACATCAACTCCACCGCCTACGCCCTGACCGTGAAGCGGGCCGTCGAGCGTGTGTGGCTGCCAAAGCTCCGCGCCGTCACCGTGGCCCTCGCCGAGCTCGCGGTGAAGCACCGCGACGCCGCGATGCTCTCGCGCACGCACGGCCAGCCCGCGACGCCCACGACGATGGGCAAAGAGATCGGCGTGTTCGCGTGGCGCCTCGAGCGCGTCATCCGTCAGCTGGATGCCGGGGAGTACCTCGCGAAGTTCTCCGGCGCGACCGGCACCTGGTCGGCGCACGTCGCCGCCGAGCCCGACGTCGACTGGCCCGCCCT
This sequence comes from Microbacterium sp. NPDC086615, assembly GCF_040686055.1. Lineage (NCBI taxonomy): Bacteria > Bacillati > Actinomycetota > Actinomycetes > Micrococcales > Microbacteriaceae > Microbacterium > Microbacterium sp. NPDC086615. The sequence goes on along the minus strand of NZ_JBFBJJ010000003.1, from coordinate 89,175 downwards.
GACCCGCGAGTTCATCGAGTCGCTCGGTCTCGGGTTCAACCCCGTCACGACGCAGATCGAGTCGCACGACTGGCAGGTCGAGCTCTACGACCGCGCGCGCCACGCGGGTGGCATCCTGCACAACCTCGCCACCGACATCTGGACCTACATCTCGCTCGGGTACTTCACGCAGATCCCCGTCGCGGGAGCCACCGGCTCGTCGACGATGCCGCACAAGATCAACCCGATCCGCTTCGAGAACGCCGAGGCGAACCTCGAGATCGCCGGTGGACTGTTCAGCACCCTGGCATCCACCCTCGTGACGAGCCGGATGCAGCGCGACCTGACCGACTCGACGACGCAACGCAACATCGGCGTCGCGTTCGGCCACTCGCTGCTCGCGCTCGACAACCTGCAGCGCGGCCTCACCGAGATCTCGCTCGCCGAGGACGTGCTGCTGGCCGACCTCGACGTGAACTGGGAGGTGCTCGCCGAGGCGATCCAGACCGTGGTGCGCGCCGAGATCGCCGCCGGTCGCTCGACGATCACCGACCCGTACGCGCTGCTGAAGGACCTCACGCGCGGTCGCCGCGTCGGCGCCCCCGAGCTGGCCGAGTTCGTGCGCGGCCTCGACATCGGGGATGCCGCGAAGGAGCGCCTGCTCGCCCTGACCCCCGCCGCCTACGCGGGCCTGGCGTCGCGGGTGGTCGACTCTCTCTGACTCGACCGGCGCATCGCGCCGAGGCGCGCCTCGGTGCGAAACTCCTGAGAAACCGGGGCGTGGACCGGCAACTGGCGAGCCGCGGGGCCGTCGCGGGCCGCTTCTCAGGAGGTCTGCACGCCGCGCACGGCCGCCCGTCCCTCAAGACACACAGCCCGGCGACGACCCTGCCACCGCCCCGGCCGGTGCGAAACTCCTGAGAGATCGACCGGCGGTGCGCGCAGGCCCGCGGACTTCTGCGGGCCGAGCCTCACGGGCCGTGACTTTTCAGGAGTTTCGCACGCCGCCACACGGTCACGGCCACAGAAGGCGGCCGCCCCGAGCGAGGGCGGAAGAATGGATGCCATGCGCGCGATGATCATGGACGCCCTGGCCGCACCCCTCGAGGTGCGCGACGTCGAGGCCCCGACCGCTCCGGACGGCGGGGTCGTGGTCGAGGTGCACGCGACCGGGCTCTGCAAGAGCGACTGGCACGCGTGGGTCGGGCATGACGACGTCTCGCTCCCCCACGTTCCCGGGCACGAGCTGGCGGGCGTCATCGTCGAGGTCGGCGCGGGCGTTCAGCGGTGGAGCGTCGGCGACCGCGTCACCGTGCCGTTCGTGATGGGCTGCGGGGCGTGCGAGTGGTGCCTCGCGGGCGACGCGCAGGTGTGCCCCGACCAGCAGCAGCCCGGGTTCACGCAGTGGGGCTCGTTCGCCGAGCGGGTCGTCCTGCGCGCGGCCGACACGAACGTCGTGCGGATCCCCGACGGCGTCTCTTTCGAGGCGGCTGCGGCGCTCGGATGCCGCTTCGCCACGGCGTACCGCGCCCTGACCGGCCGCGCCCGCGTACAGGCGGGCGAGTGGATCACGGTCGTCGGGGCCGGCGGGGTGGGCCTCAGCGCGGTGATGATCGGGGTCGCCCTCGGCGCGCGCGTGATCGTCGTCGATCGCACGCCCGCGGCTCTCGAGGCGGCCGCTCGCCTCGGCGCCGAGCACACGCTTCTCGCCGACGGGTCCGACATCGCCGCCGTGGTGCACGAGATCACCGGCGGCGGGAGCCACGTCGCCGTCGACGCGGTCGGCAGCGCTCAGACCTCGCGCGACGCGGTGCTGAGCCTGCGCCGGCGGGGACGCCACGTGCAGATCGGGCTGCTGCCCACGGCCGACGGGATGACCCCGATGCCGATGGCGCGCGTCATCGCGTGGGAGCTCGACCTCCTGGGCAGCCACGGCATGGCAGCGGTCGACTATCCCGAGATGCTCTCGCTGATCGAGAGCGGTGCGCTGCGCCCGCACGACCTGATCGAGCGCGTCATCGGGCTGCGCGAGGCGGCGACCCTGCTCCCCGGCATGGACACGGCCTCACCGGCGGGCATGACGATGATCGATCCGCGGCGGGACTGACCCGCGCGACCCAGCGGTCATCGCTTGACGATCGAGGTCGCTGCGCTCGTCTTCGTCACGGCGGCGTAGCCAGTACGTGTCCCCGTGACGCGGACCGTGATCCTGGATCCGGCGTCCGCTGCCACAAGCGTGTACGACTTCGACGTCGCGCCGCGGACAGTCTTGCCGTCTCGCAACCACTGATATGCGAACGAGGCCCTCGGAGACCACGTCCCCGTCTTCGCAGAGAGGGTTGCGCCGACCTTCACCGTTCCCGAGATGGTCGGAGTCGGTGTGGATGCGAATGTCCGTGCGGGCACCGAGACGGGCGCACTCGTGCGAGAGACGGCTATCAATCCCGGCGACTCCGCCGTGACGGTGACCGAGATCGACTTCTGTGCGTCCGCGTCCACCACCGGGTAGCTCGCCGCCGTCGCGCCCGGGATACTCTGGCCGTTCCGTAGCCACTGGTACCGCAGCGACACGGTGCCCGGGTACCAGCCGGACGACGCGACCGTCAGAGTAGTACCGATAGCTGGCCTGCCCTGGACCCGTGGATCAGCTGAAGACGAAACGACCGCTGCGCCATTCGCCCAATCGGGCTTCCCGTAGCCCTTCAGCCACTCCGCCCCCGAGAAACCCGTCGACGTCGACAGCAATACTTGGGCCGCGCCGTTATGGTTCCACGCCTCATACCAGGCGAGATCAGACTTCCCATCACCGTTGAAGTCACCGACACCCGCCCAGTCCGGCTTACCGTAACCAGTCAACCACGTGGAACTCGAGAATCCCGACCCATTCGACAACAGCACCTTGACACCGTTGTTGTTCCACGCCTCGTACCAGGCGAGATCCGACTTCCCATCACCGTTGAAGTCGCCGACACCCGCCCAGTCCGGCTTACCGTAACCAGTCAACCACGTGGAACTCGAGAATCCCGACCCATTCGACAACAGCACCTTGACACCGTTGTT